>CACZQE010000176.1 GCA_902783205.1 uncultured Lachnospiraceae bacterium
AGACCTACGTTGGAATATGCCATAGCTGTTACATACTGAGCCAGAGCCATGCCCTCACGTCCGTCGGGATCATTCTCAACTGCAGCGCGGAGGTTCTTTGCGATCAGCTGGATGGACTCAAGGTTCAGGCAGTCAGCCAGCTCCCAGGCAGCTGCTGTGGTGTAACCCTCGATTGCATGGGTAAGAGCGTCCATACCTGTGGAAGCGGTAAGGCCCTTGGGCATGGAGGACATCATATCGGGATCTACAACAGCGATGTCAGGAATGTCGTTGGGGTCTACGCACACGAACTTACGTCTCTTCTCAACGTCCGTGATAACGTAGTTAATGGTGGACTCAGCACCTGTTCCGCCTGTGGTGGGAACTGCGATGGTGAATACGGTACGGTTGGTTGTCGGGGAAAGACCCTCAAGGGAACGAACATCATAGAAGTCCGGATTGTTAACGATAATACCAATACCTTTTCCGGTATCCATGGAGGATCCGCCACCGATGGTGATCATGAAATCAGCGCCGGAAGCCTTGTAAGCGTCAACACCGTGCTGAACGTTCTCGATTGTCGGATTCGGCTTAATATCGGAATAAAGCTCAAAATCAATATCATTCTCTGCAAGAAGATCTGTAACCTTTGCAGCAACACCGAACTTAACCAGGTCGGGATCGGAAGCTACGAAAGCCTTCTTGAAGCCTTTAGCCTTAACAATTCCGGGGATCTCATTGATTGCACCATGTCCGTGGTAGGAAATACCGTTCAGGACAAAACGATTAACAGCCATAATTAATTACCTCCTTGTAACGTGTTTAATATGACAGTTTGTACTAATATCTATCATTATACAGGATAATTATCGTGTAAAAAAGAGAAAATATTGTGATTTTTTGCGTTTTTTATATCAAGAAAGAGTAGTATGACTCTTTTTTGCCGGTAAGAGCTGCCGGCTGCTATGCTTTGTTCCTATTTTTACGGGAATCTGATATAATGACTGCAGAAAATAAGACTTAAGAGACCGGCACTGCCGGTGACCTGATACAGGATAAGAGAGGAGTAAATATGAAGATAGTATTTCTTGACGGAAAGTCTGTGGGCGACGATATTGACCTGAGCGGATTCAGGGACCTGGGAGAGTTCGTGATCTATCCGGAGAGTACGCCGGAGGAAGCGGCTGAGAGATCCGTGGATGCGGATATCCTTCTGGTGAATAAGGTACCGGTCTGCCGGGAGACTATCGGAGCGGCAGACAAGCTGAAACTGGTCTGCGTGACCGCAACAGGCATTAATAATCTTGATACAGAGTACCTGAAGTCCAGAGGGATTCCCTGGAGAAATGCAGCGGGTTATTCCACCGAGTCTGTAGCCCAGCATACATTTGCCATGCTTTTTTACCTGCTGGAAAAGCTGCGCTACTATGATGAGTACGTAAAAAGCGGGGCCTATGCAAACAGCAGCTGCTTTACCCACATCGACGCTCCCTTCAGCGAGCTGAACGGGAAGACCTTTGGTATCATCGGTCTGGGGACCATAGGAAGAAGGGTGGCATCCATAGCACGGGCTTTCGGTATGAATGTGATCTATGCCTCTGCCTCCGGCCGTCCTGCCCAGGAAGGCTACGAGCAGGTTTCCCTGGAAGAACTCTATGCCCGGGCTGACGTTGTTTCCGTTCATGCCCCTCTCAATGAGCACACAGAGCATCTGATCAATAAAGAGGCTTTTAAAGCCATGAAAAATACCGCCATCTTTCTCAATCTGGGCCGCGGTCCCATCGTGGTGGACCGGGATCTTCGGGAAGCCCTTGACAGCGGGGAAATCGCTGCGGCAGGCCTGGACGTCCTGACCCGGGAGCCAATGAGCAAAGACCATCCCCTGCTGGGATTTGAGGACAGCAGCAGGCTGATCATCACGCCCCACATTGCATGGGCCAGCAAGGAAGCCAGGGTCCGGCTGATGGAAATCGTGAGGAAGCAGGTTGAGGAATTCTTATCATAAGGAGGCAGGTTATGGATTTTGATGTTACAAGAAGAAAAGTTGCCATTATCGGAGCAGGTTTCGTAGGCGCATCCATAGCCTATGCCCTTACCATCCGCCGCCTGGCCAGGGAAATCGTCCTGATCGATATCGACGAGAAAAAGACCGAGGGTGAGGCCCTGGATATCCAGCACGGCATACCTGACATGGGAATATCCTCTGTCCGCGCCGGCAGCTACAGCGACTGCAGGGACTGTGACCTGATCATTATCACGGCCGGACGAAACCGGCGTCCCGGCGAGACCCGGCTTGACCTGATTGCCGGAAACTCCCGGATTCTCCGAAATGTGGTGGACCAGCTCAAACCCCACTACACCAGAGGTGTCATCATGATGGTAAGTAACCCGGTAGACGTGCTGGTTTATCAGTGCGCCCGCTGGATGGACCTGCCCAACGGCATGGTCTTCGGCACAGGCTGTATCCTGGATACTTCCCGTCTGACCCGCCTGATCGCGGACTATACCCACCTGAATACGGAGGTGGTCAAGACGACCATCGTAGGAGAGCACGGTGATGCCCAGACACCCATCTGGAGCAGGACCTCCATTGCCGGAGTGCCCATACAGGAATACTGTGAAAATGTCGGTCTGGCCTGGACGGAAAAAGAGCGTGTCAGACTTTCCGACAAGGTCCGCACCATGGGCGGTGTGATCATCCGGGACAAGGGCAAGACCCACTACGGAATTGCCACATGTGTCTGCTATCTGGCCCAGGCAGTCCTTAACCAGCGGCTGACCATCGCGCCGGTATCCACTGTATTCCGGGGAGAGTACGGAATCGAGGGTGTCGCTCTGAGCGTGCCTTCCATCATCGGTGTAAACGGAGTGGAGAAGAGGCTGGAAGAGCGATGGGCCGAGGAGGAATTCAAAGCCTTCCGCGCCGCAGCGGATAAGATGAAGAAAGCCGTGAGTCTTCTTTAAATAAGAAAAATGCCATCTTCTATATGAAAACTATTCATACAGACCAATAAAGCATCATTCATTCTTGAAAGCCAGTATAACAGAAAAACAATGGCAGTTAAAAGAGAGATTTCTGTCATAAAATGTAAATAAATGTAAATATATTATAATTACAGAATTGGAAATAAATAGAAATTTTACAGTAAAATGTCAAATTTTTCCGTTTGCTATTTTTCACCCACATATCATAATGGAAGGGCAGCCGATGTTGTGAACAGATAAATCAGAAATGAAGGGATCCATGTGTATGTGAAGGTGAGGAGAGAAGCTTTAGTACCTACGGATTACGGGGACTACAGACTTGTCTATGAGTTGACCGGCCGCCATGTAAAGGAGGAAGACAGGGACTGCTACGGTGTACGTATCCTTCAGTTCCTGACCGGGACCGGCTCCGGAGAAGACAGATCGCCGCCGGCGGACAGAAGTGAGATCACAGGTCTCACGGACGATCCGGCAGAGGCGGAGGATTTTTTCAGTCTGATCACGGATGGACTGGTCATGCCGGTCTCTCTCTTTGAGGTGGCCGACGACTGGAACTGTGCTTTCCACCCGCGCTTCTCCTCTGCCCGGCAGGCGGTACTTACTGACAGGAATACGGAGGAACCGCTATGATCAGACATACGACAATCTATGAGGGCGGCACCGGGGAGATTGTGGAGAAGAAGTCCCGTTTTATCGCCCATGTTTCCCATGTGGAATCCATAGAAGAAGCCCAGGAGTTTATAGAGGGGAAAAAGAAAGAGTTCTGGGATGCCAGGCATAACTGTTATGCCTTTTCGGTGGGAACCGGCCAGCCCATGACCCGGTGCAGTGACGACGGCGAACCTGCCGGCACAGCCGGCAAGCCTATCCTTGAGGTGATCCTGGGAAGCGGCCTCTTAAATGTTGTGATCGTAGTGACACGATATTTCGGCGGTACCCTCCTGGGGACCGGCGGGCTGGTCCGGGCATACAGCCGGGCCGCCAGAGCGGGGATTGAGGCTTCCCTGACCGTGGAAAAGGTGCCGGGAAAAAGGTATCTGATTCATACCAATTATACTGACCTGGGCAAGCTGCAGTATGCCCTTGCCTCAGAAGGAGTTATAACGGAAGATACGGATTATTCGGATAAAGTAGATGTCACCTGCCTCATAGCGGCAGATGATATTGACAGAGTACGCAAGAGACTGACAGAAGCCACCAGCGGAAGGGCTGTTCTGGAAGAGAGAGAGGAAGTATATTTCGGACAGGCCGGTGGCCGTACGCTTGTGTTCTCATGATAACCGAAAGAAGCGGCAGATAATTCTGCCTTAAAAAAGCACAGGTCCACTGTTCTCAAACAGCAGGCCTGTGCTTTTTTTCATATTTATTATTCCGGTCTGTCCGGGACTCAGGAGGATGCATTCCTCTTTGCCCGGTATCTGGCTGTCGGATCCAGGATCTTCTTGCGCAGACGGATGTGTTCCGGTGTGATTTCAACCAGCTCGTCCGTGTCGATAAAGTCCAGAGCCTGTTCCAGGCTCAGGATCCTGGGCGGTGTGAGCTTCAGCGCTTCGTCTGATCCGGAAGCCCGGGTGTTGGTCAGTTTTTTTGTCTTGCAGACATTGACTTCGATGTCATCAGTCTTGGCATTCTGGCCGACGATCATGCCGGAGTAGACTTTTTCACCGGGTCCGATAAAGAGGACGCCCCTTTCCTGGGCATTGAAGAGACCGTAAGTGATGGTCTCGCCTGACTCGTAAGCGATCAGGGAACCCTGCTTTCTGTATTGGATATCTCCTTTATAAGGACCGTATCCGTCGAAGAGGGTATTCATGATGCCGTTGCCCTTTGTGTCGGTCATGAAGTCGCCGCGGTAGCCGATCAGGCCGCGGGAGGGGATGGAGAATTCCAGCCTTGTATTGCCGCTTCCGGACATGGACATGTTGATCAGCTCGCCTTTTCGCTGACTGAGCTTCTCGATGACGATGCCGGAGAATTCGTCCGGCACATCGATTACCGCTGTCTCCATGGGTTCGGTCCGCTTTCCGTTTTCATCGGTCCGGTAGAGGACTTCCGCCTTGCTGACGGCAAACTCGTAGCCTTCCCGGCGCATGTTTTCGATCAGGACGGACAGATGCAGTTCGCCCCGGCCCGATACTTTGAAAGAGTCGGTCTGGGGAAGTTCCTCCACCCGGAGGCTGACATCCGTGTTGAGCTCCCGGAAGAGTCTGTCCCGTATATGGCGGGATGTGACATATTTACCCTCCAGCCCGGCAAGGGGGCTGTCATTTACCAGGAAATGCATGGCAATGGTGGGTTCGGATATTTTCTGGAAAGGCAGGGGTGCCGGGTGGTCGGGGAGGCAGAGGGTGTCTCCGATATGGATGTCCCCGATACCTGATATGGCAACGATAGAGCCCACACGGGCTTCTTTTACTTCCTCCCTGGTCAGTCCGGAGAACTCATAGAGCTTGCTGATACGCACCTTCTGGCTGACCTCCGGATCGTGGTGATTGACGATCAGGACTTCCTGGCCGACTTTGATGGATCCGTTTTCCACCTTGCCTACGCCGATACGGCCTACGTATTCATTGTAATCAATTGTGCTGATCAGGACCTGGGTGTCCGCATCAGGATCTCCGGTGGGAGCGGGAATGTAGTCGATAATGGTATCAAAGAGAGGCTGCATATCCTCGCCCCGGTCTCCGATCTCCAGCATAGCGATGCCTGCTTTGGCGGAAGCATAGACAAAGGGGCTGTCCAGCTGTTCGTCTTCCGCGTCCAGTTCCAGGAAGAGTTCCAGAACCTCATCCATGACCTCGGCAGGACGGGCCTGGGGACGGTCGATTTTATTGATACATACGATAAAGGGCAGGTTCAGCTCCAGCGCTTTCCTTGTTACGAACTTGGTCTGGGGCATGGGGCCTTCAAAGGCGTCCACCACCAGGATCACGCCGTCCACCATTTTGAGGACACGTTCAACCTCCCCGCCGAAGTCCGCATGACCTGGGGTGTCCACGATGTTGATCTTGACCCCCTGATAATTTACAGCAGTATTTTTGGAGAGAATAGTGATGCCGCGCTCACGCTCCAGATCATTGGAATCCATGATCCGTTCTCCCACATCCTGGCCTTCTCTGAATGTTCCGCTCTGCTTGAGCAGTTCGTCGACCAGCGTGGTCTTTCCGTGATCTACATGAGCGATGATTGCTACATTTCTGACATCTTCTCTGGAAATTTTCATAGATTGCCTTCTTTCTGACATGTTTTTCAGCATTCATTCGGTTAAAACTTTCATATTCTAACATAAACATTCGAAACGTACAAGACAGGAACTACTTATTTTAATACGGGAAAGAAAGAGTACCTCACTCAGGACCGGCCCGGACCGGTTGACTTTTTAAAGCAAAATACTTATACTATTTTTGTTTTTCCTGTCGCTGAGGGAAAGTGCCCTTTTGATACTTTTCCCGGGAAAGGAAAATACTATGAACGAAAATACGGATACTGTATATAATTATGCTGTTGCAGAAGGAGTCATTGCCTCGGAACCCGAATTCAGCCACCAGGTGCTGGGAGAACGTTTCTATCACACGGTGCTGAAGACGGAGCGGCTAAGTACGATCACGGATAATATCCCTGTTCTGATCTCGGAGCGGCTTACGGAGATCGACTCGGTCAGAACCGGACTCCGGGTCGTGGTCAGGGGCCAGTTCCGGTCTTTTAACTGGAACCGGAAAAATGAGAACCGCCTGATCCTTTTCCTTTTTGTCAGGGAGATCGAATACCTGAGCGAGGAGGATGAAAAGTACGCGACCAACCAGATTTACCTGGACGGCTTCATCTGCAAGACCCCCTGTTACAGGCGGACCCCTCTGGGCAGGGAGATCGCCGATGTTATGATGGCGGTCAATCGTGCCTACGGCAAATCGGACTATCTGCCCTGTGTCTTCTGGGGGAGGAATGCCCGCTACGCGGCAGACCTCAGTGTGGGTGACCGGCTGCAGATTTTCGGAAGAATGCAGAGCCGGCGATACCGCAAGCGCGACGGGGACACATATATCATGAAGGAAGCATATGAGATATCCGTTGACAGGATGGAGTATATACAGGAGACTGCGGAAGTGACAGGACGGGTTGCGGAACCCGATGGAAAGAGAGGATGAACCATGAGGATAAAGCCCGTAAAGGGAACCAATGATTATCTTCCGGAGCAGGCGGCGCTCCGGGATTACCTTCAGAAGACGATCTGCGATGTGTATGAACACAGCGGATTTGCCCGCATTACCACACCGGTAGTGGAGGATATAGAGAATCTGGATAAAAGTGAAGGCGGAGACAACCTCAACCTGATCTTCAAGGTTATGAAGCGGGGAGAGAAGCTGGCCAAAGCTCTTGAGGCAGGTGACCCTGACGGAATTGCGGACATGGGGCTCCGCTATGACCTGACTCTTCCCTTAAGCCGCTATTATGCCCATAACAGAGCATCCCTGCCACAGCCTTTCAAGGTAATTCAGATTGACCGGGTTTACCGGGCGGAACGCCCCGGAAAAGGAAGGCTGCGGGAGTTTATGCAGTGTGATATTGACATACTGGGTTCGGAATCTCCAAGCTGCGAGATCGAGCTGATCCATACCACGGCCAAAGCCCTGATGGCAGTCGGAATCGACCGCTTTAAGATCAAGATCAATGACCGCCGCATCCTGCGCGAAGTTCTCCGGAATGTGGGATACAAAGAGGAAGACCTTGACAGCGTATGCATTTCCTTTGACAAACTGGACAAGATCGGTACCGAGGGCGTTATGGCGGAGCTGACAGACAAGGGCTTTGCCCCGGATGTGAACAGCCGTTTCAGGGAACTGATGGAGAAAGCGCCTTTTACCCTTTCCTATGTGCGGTCTCTGCTGGGAGAAAGTCAGGCGGCGGATACACTGGAGAAGATCATCCGGACCTGCAACAGCCTGTCAGGCGGCGACTATGAGGTGGTCTACGATATGACCCTGGTACGGGGACAGGGATATTACACAGGAGCTGTGTTCGAAGTGGAGTCTCTGGACTTTAAGAGCTCTATTGCCGGAGGCGGAAGATACGACAACCTGATCGGCAAGTTCGTAAAGGACAGCGTGCCGGCAGTAGGATTTTCC
>CACZQE010000177.1 GCA_902783205.1 uncultured Lachnospiraceae bacterium
ACGGGCGGTCAGCATACCGCAGGACTTACCGCCGATCAGGCCGGTTCCCACCATATGCTCCTTGACAAAAAAGTAATCCTCCGGTTTAAAATGCCGGCGAAGAAGTTTTTTGATCTCAGGGTCCCGGCTCATCATGATATCCCGGATCCTGGCGCAGGCCGAAGATACATCTTCCCCCGCTTCATAATCTCTCTGGACCTGGCGGAAGAAACGGTCCCAGCTGTCCATGCTCTGCTCCCGGGCATTCCGTCCGGCATAGTTCATGGCTTTTCTGAAACGGGCACTCTCCAATCCGTCGGAAACAGGCAGAAAACCTTCCCTGTCCCTGAAAACAAAGGGAAGCTCTTCTCTGCCGTCCACGCCGCCGTATTTGCGGACACGCACATAGAGATCTTTGAAATCCGGGAAAACCTCCATGAGGCTGTCGGCCGCCTCCCTGATCTGCACAATGGTCTCGCCGGCATGACGGCTCCGGACCAGAGGAAAGAAGGCACAGCAGTTTCCGGCGGCCACCAGAGGGGTAACCACCGTAAAAAAGTTCTGCATCATCAGATCCGTGGCCCAGGCTGTCTGAAGCTCGGAAAGGCAGTCAAATATATAAAATGTCTCATGGCCATGGTCAGCCAGCAGCCTGCATACTGCGATGGTAAAGGCTTCAAACCGGTGAGAAAGAGGGATGTGAGCCGTCTCTACGTCTTTCCCGTAGGGGGACGCCTCGCCGGAAAAGCTGATATGGACAATCTCCTTTCCCGCCTTCTTTGCCTCCCTTATATAGTAAGGCATGATCTGGACAAAGTCGGGAAGACCGCTTAATGTCCAGACAATATTGTGACCGGCGGCCCTGTCGGCAGGCAGATGATTCAGGTCAGGCTCATTGATGTCTCTGTAGGCTTCCGTCATTCTCCTTGCTTCCTTTCTGCTCCCCGGCGGGAATCTGCGAGAGTATGACTGCGGTAAAAAGGAGCACACACCCGAACAGTTCTTTGGCGGTCAGGCCCTGTCCCAGGATCATCCATCCAGCCAGAGCGGAGAAAACCGACTCCATGCTCATCAGCAGGGAGGCTACCGAGGGATCCGTGTGCTTCTGGGCGACAATCTGCAGAGTATAACCTACCGCGCCGGACATAAGTCCCGCATAAAGGATAGGAATACCGGCCGCCCGGATGGCAGTCATATCAGGATGTTCAAAAACAAACATGCCGCATGCGGCAATCAAAGTTGTAAAGAAAAACTGTGTATTGGCAAGCCGGACCGCATTGTCCACTCTCTCGGAAAAGTAATCCACACAGAGAATCTGGCAGCTGAAAAGAAAGGCGCACAGGATAACCAGAGCATCTCCCGGCCCGATCCGGAAGCCTTCCTTGATGCTGATCAGATAAAGGCCTGTGAGTCCCAGAATTGCGCAGAAAAAAAACCGCTTTCCCACCTTCTTTCCAAACAGAAGTCCCATCAGGGGAACCAGGATCACATAGAGAGCCGTGATGAATCCGGCCTTTCCGGCAGTTGTATATTTTATTCCGGCCTGCTGGGCAAGACTGGCCATTCCAAGAAAAAAGCCGCAGCAGGCGCCTCCTGCAAGATATAGTTTGTGATTCCGGCCCCGCGGATCCGGGCCGTCCGGAGCAGAAGAGGCTTTGTCCCGGTTCCGGGAATTCTTTTCAAAGAAACATGTGACAGGGATCAGAACCAGGGTAGAAAGTATATAGCGGGTACACACAAAGGTCCAGGGGCCAACATAGTCTGTTCCCACACTCTGAGCCACAAAAGCAATACCCCACACAAGGGCGGTCAGAAGCAGGAGCAGATTGCTGATCATTTTAATCCGGCCTTCATTCATGTTGCTTTGTTCCTCTCTGTTTTTTCTGATTAGGCGCGAATATCAGGGCGGCATCCATGATTTTCCCACGTCTTAAGAGCTTGCCAGAAGCTCTGAGCCTGCTGTTTATATCTTCAATCATGTCCCGGCCGATCCCGGTGGAGTCCATCAGGTGGCGGAATTTGAGAAGGGTCGTGGCATCCGGCACCTGTTCATCCAGGAAATCCAGATGCATGAATTTATGCATGGCATAACTGTCGTAGACTGCATCCTCAATCCCCTGGTCCGAAAGGCCGAACCAGCTTTTCATCAGATACATTCTCAGCATCATCTCAATACTTCTGGGCGGTCTTCCCCGTTTTCCTTCAGGATAGTAAGGCCTGATCCTGTCTACATAGTCCTTCCATGGAACCACAAGGTCCATTTCATCAAGAAATTCTTCCTTCCTTGTTCTCCGCCTCCTGTTATTATATTCAATATCACTGAATGTCTGCTGCCGCATTTCCTGCACCTCTCTCCTTCTCAGGTCCATGCTCTTTATATTCCATACTCTATGATTGTATCACATCGGTGCTGATTCGTCTTTTATTTATGGGAGAATGACCCTTGACTTTTTTATTGCGTTTGTTTACTCTAACGTAAGTAAGGAGAAGAAATCATGGCAAATATTATTGTAGTGATCATTCTGGCCGTCATTGTCGGACTTGCCGTCAGACATATTGTGAAGTCACTGAAAAGCGGTAACTGCTGCGGCTGTTCGGGAAACTGCTCTTCCTGCAGCGGCTGCCCCGGGACCGGGACTTTCCCCCCCTCCGGCAGAAGGCCGGAAGACCGTCAGAAGGATTTGAATATAAAAAAGGAAACAACTGATTTATGAAAAAAGAAAGTGAAAAAGCAATCACATTAAAAGAACTGAAGATCGGTCAGAGCGGAATCGTCACCAGCGTAGGCGGGGAAGGAGCCTTAAGACAGCATTTTCTGGATATGGGAGTCATTCCCGGTGCCAAGATCACCGTTGTCAAGTACGCCCCTATGGGAGATCCCGTGGAACTGATGATTCACGGATATGAGCTTACTCTGCGCCTTGATGACGCAGCCAGGATAGGTGTGGAACCTGTATCCGCCGAGGAGAAGGACCAGGCCGCTTCCAGGCCTGTCCGTAAAACAGACCACCCGGGGCTGGGAGAAGGGGGCAAGTTCCATCCCAAGGGAAGCGGTGACCCTCTCCCGGAGGGAACTCTTTTGACCTTTGCTCTTGTGGGCAACCAGAACAGCGGGAAAACCACTCTTTTTAACCGCCTTACGGGATCCAATCAGCATATAGGCAACTTCCCGGGGGTTACGGTGGACCGCAAGGACGGAATCATCCAGGGCCGCAAGGACACTCTGATCACAGACCTTCCCGGCATCTATTCCATGTCCCCCTACAGCAGCGAGGAAATCGTGTCCAGGAATTTCGTTCTGATGGATCATCCCAAAGCCATTATCAACATCGTGGACGCAACCAACATAGAGCGGAACCTCTATCTGACCATGCAGCTGCTGGAGATGAATATGCCCGTTGTCGTGGCATTGAATATGATGGACGAGGTCACTTCCAACGGAGGAAGTATCGACATCAATGCCATGGAAGAAATGCTGGGTGTTCCCGTCGTTCCCATATCAGCCGCCAAGAATCAGGGAGTCTCGGAGCTGGTGGATCACGCCCTCCATATCGCCTACTATCAGGAGAAACCCATGCGGCAGGATTTCTGTGACGAAAATGACAACGGCGGCGCAGTTCACCGCTGTCTCCACGCCATCTGCCACCTTATCGAAGATCATGCTCTGGCCGCCGGACTTCCCGTCCGTTTTGCCGCCGGAAAGGTCATCGAGGGCGATCCTCTCATCCTGGACCAGCTGAAACTGGACCGGAATGAGACTGAGACCATGGAGCACATCATTGTACAGATGGAGACCGAGCGGGGCCTCGACCGAAGTGCCGCCATGGCGGATATGCGCTTTTCATTTATCCAGAGGGTATGTGAAGAAACAGTAATCCGCCCCCGTGAAAGCAGGGAGCGGATCCGAAGTGAGAAAATTGACCGGTTCCTTACCGGCAAATATACAGCCATTCCGGCTTTTATTCTGATCATGGGTATGGTTTCATACCTGACATTCAGTGTGATCGGGGCCTGGCTTCAGGGACTGCTGGAGATGGGCATAGACAGTCTGTCTGCCCTCCTGGACCGGACCCTTGCCGCCGCAGGCGTAAACTCTGCCATCCACGGGCTGATCATCGACGGTATCGTTGCGGGCGTCGGCAGCGTTTTAAGCTTCCTGCCCATTATCGTGACCCTTTTCTTCTTCCTCTCTTTGCTGGAGGACAGCGGCTATATCGCCCGTGTCGCATTTTTCATGGACAAGCTGCTCAGAAGAATCGGCCTGTCGGGCCGGAGCATCGTGCCCCTTCTGGTGGGATTCGGCTGTACCGTGCCCGCAGTTATGGCTACCCGGACCCTGCCCAGTGAGCGGGACCGGAAGATGACCATCCTGCTGACTCCGTTTATGAGCTGTACGGCCAAAGTGCCCATCTACACATTTTTCATTGCAGCCTTCTTCCCCAGACAGGGCTGGCTGATCATGGTGGGACTTTACCTTCTGGGCATTATCATGGGCATCCTGGTTTCGGTTCTCTACAGGAACACCTTCTTTAAGGGAGAGCCGGCTCCTTTTGTCATGGAGCTTCCCAATTACCGCATGCCCAGCCCCAAAAATGTAATCCAGCTGCTCTGGGAAAAAGCCAAGGACTTCCTGCAGAGAGCCTTTTCCATCATCCTGGTTACCACCATCCTGGTCTGGTTCCTGCAGAACTTTGACGGCCACCTGAACATGGTCGCCGACTCCAAAGACAGTATCCTGGCAGCCATTTCCGGCATCCTGGTGCCTGTTATGCGGCCTCTGGGCCTTGGAGACTGGCGGATCTGCACCTCTCTCTTCAGCGGCTTCATGGCCAAAGAGAGTGTGGTTTCCACCCTGGAAGTCCTTTTCGGCAGAAATGTCGGAAGCGCCATGTCACCTGTGGCCGCGGCTGCTCTCCTGGTCTTCTCCCTCCTCTACGCCCCCTGTGTGGCTGCAGTGGCATCCATTAACAGGGAGCTGGGAAAAAGGTGGGCGGCAGCCGTCGTGATCTGGCAGTGCGCCGTCGCATGGATCGCAGCCTTTGTCGTCCACGCGGTCATGCTCATGATCACTGCTCTTTAGACTATTTATCTTCAACCTTTAAAGACTTGCGGAGGATCTGTTCGATCCCCTCTCTGTCAATCGTATAAGGAAATGTTTTCAGTTTGCCGGGATTGACCGCCATGTCATCAGCCGTTTTAACTAAAAAGGCTTCTGATACGACTTCTTCTCCCAGGAGACGGCGGATCATCCCGTCAAATGCGGCAACATCTTCCAGTCCCAGAAGGGACAGGACCTTCTTAACCGGCTCCGGATCATTTGCGGCCAGAGCCTCCATATAGGCAGCCAGTAAAAGGCCGCAGGCCCTTCCGTGAGGCACATTGTATGTCAGGGTCAGAGGATAGCTCAGAGCGTGGGGCAGAGATGTCCCGGTCTGGGCTATTGCCATGCCTGCAACTGTCGCGGTCAGCATGCAGCGGCTGTAGACCTCTTCATCCCCCTCCTGCTCTCCTTCCAGGAAAGGAATCAGGCCGGACCAGAGCTGCAGGCCGTACTCGGAAAACATATGATTATAAAGATTGGCCTTGCTGTGGAGTCTGCTTTCCACCAGGTGGGCAAGGGCATCCACTGCCGTGTTGACGATCAGCTTTCTGCCGGCACCGGCAATATACTTGCCGTCCACCAGGGCAATCTGCGGATAGACATTGTAACTCATACTGCCCTTCTTCATAAGCTCGGGCCTGGTCAGCACCGCATTGGGGGTCACCTCGGCGCCGGTTCCGCAGGTGGTGGGAACTGCCGCGTAAGGAGTCGGTTTCAGGTCCTTGCCCGCATAGAGGCAATCGCCCGTTTCATCGGGATTGGCCAGAAGAATGGCTGCGGCTTTTCCCGCATCCAGGGGCGAACCGCCTCCTATACCGATGACAAAGTCGGCGCCTGCCTTTTTCCCGAGCTCGGCGGCCCTCACAACAGTCTGAACGGATGGATTCTCCTCCACCTCGTTAAAGACCACATAGGGAATCGAAGCCTGGTCAAGCACAGCTGTCACATCTGCCAGTGAACCGTTGGCAAGGGCAGAATGCCTTCCCGTCAGAATCAGGGCACTGGTTCCAAGAGCCGTCAGTTCTTCCGCATGATTTTTCACACAATCCTTTTCTGCAAATACATTTGTCGGCGCATAAAAACGCATACTTATTACACCTCCCGATCATCCTCTTAAAGACTTTTATGATATAGTCAGGTCCGCCTCATCATAAAACATCTTGTTTTCGCAGACCATTTCCATTTTTCCGTCCTTTACTTCAAAAATAATGGCTTCGCAGTTCTTGCCGAAGCTGCTGTTCCAGAGTTCGCTCATGGGTCTTCCCGTAATATGCACGATAAATGCGTGCATCCATGTAGTATGACCCACTACCAGGACACATTCCTTTTTCCCCTCAAGGGGAATGACCCGGTCCCTGAAAAAGGCATCCGCCCTCTCGATCACGGTCTGATAGCTCTCCGCTCCTTTGATGGGTTTGTATTTATGAGGTTCGTTAAAAAAGCGCTGATAACGGACAAAATGAGGGTCATTCATGGTTTTTCCGAAACATCTGCCGTTATCGCGTCCGAAGTCGATCTCTTTTAAACGGTCGTCAAACTCGATGGTTAGGGGTCTGTCCCCCACGATGGTCTCGGCAGTGACCCTTGCTCTGGACAGAGGGCTGGCGATCACATAGTCAAAAGGTATGTCCTTCATGCCTTCCGCTGCGAGTCTGGCCTGCTCCAGGCCTCTGGGTGTCAGCTTGGTATCATGCTGGCCCTGCAGTTTTTTTCTTTTATTCCATGTGGTCTGTCCGTGTCTGACAAAGTATACTAACATGGCCGGTCTCCTTTCTTTCATTTATGTCATTTCCATTATAGCATGGTCATTATTTTTTTCGTATTATTTATCTGTTATATTCCCATCATTTCACCGCCAGATTGATATACTGGAAGAAGGAAAGTGGGTGAAAAATCATGAAGAGAGTCGGAATCTATCATTATCAATATTACAGGGGTGCCTGCAAAATCTGCTACCGGCATTTCATCAACGAAATGCTGATCTCCTATGAGAAATGTCATGAAGTAGCCGAAGAAATTTACGGCCCGTGCGAGTTCTTTCATTTCACTGATTTCGGCCAGTATAATTCTGACACTCTCGACCGCCCCTATTTTCACCGGATTGAAGAGGCCATAGAAAAAGGGGACCTGGATGTGGTCATGTGCTACACTCTTAACACAGTCACCACCAATGAGACCCTCCTGATCGACTTCTACAAAAAAGTCAGGGCGGCAGGACTCGAGTTCATCACTGCCAGAGACGGCAAAGATGCTATGAAATATATCGATCTCTACATAGAAAAGAATAATCTGTGACGGTCTTAAGCGAAAGCTCTCATAATAAGAAATGCTGTTGCCGGAAATCCCGGCAGCAGCATTTTTTTGTCAGAAACATATGATGGCCAGCAGTACGTAAACTGCCAGCATTGTAACAAATATAGCAGCCTGCTTGCCTTTGTGTCCGGTCAGCAGACCGACGAATTCACGGACAGCGGCGTTGGGCCAGAAATACCATTTAGTCCCGGCTCCCATGCCTACCGCGCGCATTTTCACATATCTTGCGAAGAGGCCGCTTCGAAATACATGGTAATTGCTGGTAGAAAAAGCAACCTTCCCCTCAGGATTGATTTCCTCTATCTTTTTTTTGGAAAACTTCATATTCTCAAAGGTACTCCGGGACCGGTCTTCCATGAGGATCCTGTCCCCGTCAATCCCCTGTTCCAGCATATACCGTTTCATGCTTTCACTCTCGGAGATCACCTCATCCGGTCCCTGACCGCCGGAAGGGATTAATATCAGGTCCTTACCTGTTTCTCTCAGCTGTTTTTCGCGGAAGGCCAGGGCCCGGTCGACTCTGCTCCTCAGAAGAGGCGAAGGGCTTCCGTCCTTCCTGATCCCGCAGCCCGCGATAATGATAAAGTCTTTATCCGGTTCCGGTTCATAGCGGGCTGCCATAAGGGCAGCCAGTGCAGAGCCTGTCAGCATGCACTCAAAATAAAGATATACAGCCGCGAAAAGGCTGATAAAAGTATCATACAAATGTGTAAAAAAACCGCCGGGATATGGAGAAAGTTCAAAGCCGAACAGGACCAGCTCACCGGCTGCCATGAGGAAAGCCAGTATGATTCCCAGCACATTTACCAGGCGCTTTCCCTCATGCCGGATCAGAGATATATTTGAGACAAAGAGGGCAATCGAGAAAGCCAGAATAAGAGGGGATGTCAGAATCATGTAATTCCGCCCCGAATACATCAGTACCACCCCTACATAAATGCTGCCCAGCTCCCCGGGGCTGCGGGCCATCATGAAAGTCAGAAAAGTCGTGGTGGCCAGCACAAACATGAAGAAGAGGGAGAATCCGATGTAATAAATGGTGTTATAGGAATAAAGATTATAACGGACCTGTCTGACAAATGCCCTGACCAGCAGAATGATAACCAGCAGAAAATAAACATCTGCAATAATGCTGATCATCAGAGCATGATCTCCGCCTCCCGCAATTCCGAGTCCTCCTGTAATCAGCAGGGTGGTCAGAGTGAGGACCGCCAGATTCCAGAGTTTCGGCTTTTTGTCCGATGTGTCAAGTCTCAATAATCTGTTCATGTATTATCTCTCTTTTCCTCTGAAAAACAGGGCAAGCATTCCGGGACCTACATGTGCTCCCGAGAAGGGTTCATGCTGGCAGATGGTAATGGGGATATCGGGCGTAATCTCCCTTACCAGTCCCGCCAGGGTTTCTGCATCCTCCAGACAGTCTCCGTGGGAGATGCAGATTTTCTGTTCCGGAGAGTCAATCCTTTTTTCCCTGTATTTCTCAACCAGCGCTTTAATCGCCTTTTTCCTCCCGCGGGTCTTGCCGCAGGAAACGATATGGCCGGTGCTGTCCCCATAAAGGATGGGTTTGATATTAAAGACTGTGCCGATGGCTGCCGTAGGGCCGCTGACCCGGCCGGTCCTTTTCAGATAATTCAGGTCATTTACGGTAAAATACTGGCAGGCATGCAGAACCTCATTATCAATGATCTTTGCCGCCTCCCGGGCATCCATGCCCTTCATGGCAAGCTCCGCCGCTCTCACTGCCAGCAGGCCGTGTCCGAATCCGCATCCCATGGAATCCACGATATGGACAAAGCGGTCCGGATAGTCTTCCATCAGCTCTTCGGCAGCTATCCTTGCCGCATTGCAGGTTCCGCTGATTCCGGCGCTCATGGACACATAGATAATGTCCCTGCCCTCTTCCAGGACAGGTGTAAAATGTGTGACAAAAAGGTGTGTATTCAAAAGACTGGTCTGTACCTTATGGCCTTCATCGAGAGCCTTATAATACGCTGCCCCGTCAAAACTGTCCAAATCTCCCAGATAAGTGTGGGGTTCCCCGTCCAGGGTATACTCGCAGGGAAGCATGCTGATTCCGTCAAGCATGGACCTGGGCAGATTGCCGCTTCCGTCTACAAATACTGCAAAAGACATATCTTTGTCCTCCTAATGTCATAAGATGCTGTTCTCATCTCTACAGTTTAAATCATATCACAAGATTCAGGCGCTTTCAATTACATGAGTATACAGACACTACTCCCAGGCCAGCAGGCGCAGGATGGCTTCCGTGTAGATTGCCACCTGCAGTTCCCATTCCTCAAGGCTCAGGCTTTCATTAGTGTTATGGATATGATTGTCCGTATCCGGGAAAGCACAGCCAAAGGCAATGATGCCGGGCACATGTTTCGCGTAGGTACCGCCTCCCAGAACCATGGGTTCCGTCTCCCGGTCCCCTGTGATTTCCCGGTAAGCGGCAAGCAGGTCTTCCACCAGTTTCGAGTTCCTGTCAAAAAAGAGAGGCTTAACCAGCTCTTCAATCAGGATTAACCCTCTCTCGTCCTCCAGCCGGGCCCTGCAAAGATCTTCCAGCTGATCCGGCTGCATGGTTACGGGATAACGGATGTCGATACTGCAGAATACTTTTCCGTTTTTTGTCCTGACAACTCCCTGATTCAGGGTCAGGGGACCATAGGGGTCTGACACTTTCAGTCCCAGTCCGGCCCCGTCGCATTCCGTGCCGATCCGGCAATTGTAAAAGTCAACGAAGTCGTCTTTCATGCCCGCCTCTTCCAGAGCTTTCATGGTATAGGAAGCCGCATTGACTCCCAGAAGTGGTGTTGAAGCGTGGGCAGCAAGACCGAATGCGTCCACGGTCAGGATTCCGTCTTCTTCAGTCACTTCATAAGATTTCAGAGGAGTTCCGGAGAGAGCCTCTTTTAAAGCTTCAGCGCTGACTTCCGCAGCAGGAAGCTTTGTAATGCAGTGGTCGCAGACTGCGTTGGTCACAAAGCCTCCTTCCATGGAAAGGATCTTTGTATTTTTGCTGCACATGACCATATTGCAGGCGCCTTTTTCTCCGTAAACACCCGGAAAATCTCCGTCCGGAGTAAATCCGCAGGTCACGGCTTCCCCGTGTTTCGCATAGTAATCCATGCAGCCGCTGCCGGTTTCTTCATTGGTTCCCAGGATCAGACGGACCCTCTTCTTCAGGGGAACTCCCATCTCCCTGACCAGCTTCATGGCATAAAGGGAAGCGATTGCAGCGCCCTTGTCATCACTGACGCCGCGGCCGTAAACCCTGCCGTCTTTTTCAGTCAGGGTAAAAGGATCTGTATCCCAGCCCTTTCCGGCCGGTACTATATCCAGGTGGGCGACGATGCCGATCAGGTCTTCACCTTCTCCCATCTCTGCCCATCCGCAGTAATTATCCAGATTCTCAGTTCGAAAGCCCATTTCATCAGCTATGGTGAGGGCTTCCGCAAGACATGCGGCGGGTTCTTCCCCGAAAGGCATTCCGGGAAGGGGATCTCCTTCCACTGAATTGTAGCGCACAAGCCTCTTCAGGCTTTCCAGCATGTCTTTCTGTAATGGTTTGATTTTGTCTTCGTACTTCATGTCCAGACTCCTGTTTTTTGTTGTAAATGTCTCACATAAGAAAACCTGATTTCCCGTATTCCCGGGAAACCAGGCTCTTTGTTTCATATTTGAGC
>CACZQE010000178.1 GCA_902783205.1 uncultured Lachnospiraceae bacterium
GAGCAGGAACTTTCCCAGCTGCAGGAGCTTTTGTCCCTGGACGAGTCTTATGGAGAATACCATAAGGTAGGAGCCAGGATCATCAGCAAGGGCGGCGGAAACTGGTTTGAGGTCTTTGTGATCAATAAAGGGTCAAAGGACGGTATTAAAAAGGATATGAATGTCATATCCGGCAACGGCCTGGTAGGAATCGTCATTGACGTGGGCCGTAATTATGCCAAAGTCCGTTCGATTGTGGATGACAACAGCAATGTCAGCGCCATGTCCGTCAAGAGCCGTGACACCTGCGTCGTGCAGGGGGACAGCCAGAGCATGGAGAAGAACGGGACAGTGAATGTTGCCTATATCAGCAAGGACGCAAAGATGCAGGCCGGGGAAGAGCTGGTAACATCACACATCAGTTCCAAATATCTTCCGGGTATCCGGATCGGTACGGTCAGTGATATCAAGAAGGATTCATCGAACCTGACACAGTCCTCCAAGGTGACGCCTTATGTGGACTTTGCCCACCTGGAGCAGGTTCTGGTCATCACTGATCTGAAAAATGTACCGGAGGATGCCGAAAGTACGGATTGACAGAATACAGGTATCAGGAAACCGGCTGCCGCAGCCGGCTGTAAAAAGCCGGGCGTGGGCAGCTTTCCTGTATTATCGGAGATACATTTATGAAGAGAGCTTTAGTTAATGCCATATCGGTCTTTTTCTGCTTTATACTGCAGACCTCCA
Source organism: uncultured Lachnospiraceae bacterium (assembly GCA_902783205.1). Next base: position 727 of record CACZQE010000178.1, read on the forward strand.
TTTTTGAGAGGATCAAACTGGCCGGCGTAAAACCGAATATCCTGATCATCCTTGTGGCTTCCATCGCTGTTATGCGGGGACAGAAGGAAGGAATGCTTGCGGGCTTTTTCAGCGGTCTTCTGCTGGATATTTTCTACAGCTCCTACCTTGGAATCTTTGCCATGGTCTATATGCTGATCGGCTTTGTGGCAGGGTATTTCCACCGCATTTACTATGAGGAGGACAATGTGCTTCCTCTTATGATGATAGGGGCGGCGGATTTTGTATTCGGACTGATTATGTTTATGAAGGAAGGCCTTCTCCATAATCACAGAAACATTTTCTTTTATCTGAGAAAAACAATTTTACCGGAAGTGGTATATACTGTTCTGCTCGCATTTCTGATCTACCGGATCCTGCTCAGGCTGAACCGTTGGATCACGAGAAGGGAAGACCTGAATGCCGACATTATATAATCGACGTAACAACAGAAGATGGAATATCAGGGAAATTCTCGGGGATTTCTTTTCCAACCGTCTGGTTATCGTGGGCCTGGTCATGGGAGCACTCTTCATGATCCTGGCTTACAGGCTTTTTGTGCTCCAGATCGTGGAAGGGGCTGACCACCTGGCAAACTTCAATTACAAGGTGGAGAAGACCATCAAGCTCAACGGAACCAGGGGAAATATCTATGACAGCAAGGGAAACCTCCTTGCCTATAACCAGCTGGCCTATGCCGTAACCCTGGAGAGGACCGACAGGATTGCCGATATCGCAAAAAAGCGTTCCGAACAAACCGGAAAGGAAGTAACTGCCAATGATGTCCTCAACGAGGAAATTCTCAATCTGTTAAATCTCCTGAACGAGCACGGAGATGATGTAAACTATGATCTGCCCCTCAAGCTGAATAAGAAAGGGAAGATCAAGTTTACGGTGTCCGGAGCTTCTCTCACCCGCTTTAAAAAGGATGTTTATGCCATCATCAATATTGACAATCTGCGGGGAGATGACAGAAAGAAAGCCGAAGGCTGGCTCAATGCTTCTCCGGAGGAGGTCTACGAGTACCTGCGTACAGGAAAAGACGGTCCGGTGGGAACCGGCAGGATGTTCGACATTTCCGATGACTACACGACAGAGGAAACATTGAGAATCATGTCGATCCGCTACGACCTGTATATGAACCGCTATTCCCAGACTACGCCCATCACGGTGGCGACAAACATCAGTGATAAGAGTATTGCCGCTCTTTCCGAGTCCCTTGACCAGTATCCGGGTGTGTCCATTGCCGCCGATTCCCTGCGCAAGTACAACAAAGCCAGGTACTTTGCCGGCATCATCGGCTACACCGGAATCATATCCGAATCGGAACTGTCCGAATATAATGAAAACGGCGGTTCCTACGAAGCATCGGATGTGGTGGGAAAGACAGGAATAGAGAAGATGATGGAGTCATCCCTTCAGGGAAAGAAGGGAGAGCAGAAGGTCCTTGTCGATAATCTCGGAAAGGTCATCAAAGTGGTATCTACGACCAAATCCGAGTCCGGCAACGACATTTACCTGACTATTGATTCCGACCTTCAGGAGTATGCCTATAACATCCTGGAACGTCGTCTTGCCGGTATCATCCTGGCCCATCTGACTTCGGCGGATGAGGCGGGCACCGATAAGATGATACCCATCAAGGATGTCTATTTTGCTTTATTTGACAACAATATCATTGATATATCACATTTTAATTCCGCCAAGGCTTCCGGTACAGAGGAAATCGTCTATGATATCTACCGGCAGAAGCAGGCCAGGGTTCTCTCAAATGTGAGAAAGAGCCTGACCAGCGGAAAGACGCCCATGAAGAACCTGGGCAAGGAGAGGCAGGAGTATCTTTACTATGCCTATAACATGCTTAAAGAAGACAATGTCCTGGTGACAGCCGGAATCGATGAGGAAGATCCGACCTACCAGAAATGGCAGAACGGATCCATCAGTCTTCGCCGTTTCCTCCGCAAGGCTATCAGCAATGAGTGGATCGACATCAGTATGCTGGACATCAAGTCTGATTATTACGATGCGGATGAGATTTACAAGGCTCTGACGGACTATATCATCGAAGGTCTGAAGAAAGAGGAAGACTTTGATAAGATCCTCTATAAATATATGATCAAAAGCGGAGAACTGTCCGGTAAGAGGGTCTGCCTCCTGCTCTATAACCAGGGGGTCCTTAACAAGGATAAAGACAAGGACTACAGGCAGCTTTACAACGATGAGATTTCCGCCTACACATTTATGCAGAAGAAGATCCGTGATATCGATATCACGCCGGCCCAGCTGGCTCTGGATCCCTGCTCCGGGTCTGTCATCATCACCGACCCCGAAACGGGCGAGGTTAAAGCCATGGTGTCCTACCCCAGCTACAACAACAATAAGCTGGCCAACGGCATCGACTCGAATTATTATGCCAGACTGAATGCCGATAAGTCCTCACCCATGCTTAACCGCGCCACCCAGACAAGGACGGCCCCCGGTTCAACATTTAAGCCGGTTTCCGCGACAGCCTTTCTGGAGGAGAACCTGATCGATCAGTCCACCTATGTCAAATGTACAGGACTCTTCGATGAGATCACCCCCAATGCCAAGTGCTGGATCTATCCCAGCGCCCACGGCATGCTGAATGTCAGCGGCGCCATCGCTGTTTCCTGCAACTACTTCTTCTATCAGAATGCCTACAATATGGGCATGAAGAACGGGAACTATAACAGCGAAAAGGGCCTGAAGATCCTGAAAAAGTATGCGTCAGTCTATGGATTTAACAAAAAGTCAGGTCTGGAGATCACGGAGTATGAACCCAGAATTTCCGACGAGGATGCCGTGCGTTCCGCAATCGGACAGGGTACCAACAGTTTTACGCCCAGCCAGATTTCCAGATATGTCACATCACTGGTCAACGAAAAAGACCTGATCAAACTGACTCTGGTAAAGGAAACCAGGGATGTCCAGGGAAATGTCCTGGAAAAGCATGAAACGGAATCCGACGGCAAGCTTGCTGTTGACGATAATACATTTACACTGATCAAAACCGGTATGCGTGACGTTGTATACGGGAAGAACAGTTCCATCAAGAGTCTTTACGCAAAGCAGGGCCTGAAGGTGGCCGGCAAGACCGGTACCGCCCAGGAGAACAAGAAGCGCCCCAACCACGCTCTCTTCATTTCCTATGCGCCCTATGACGAGCCGGAGATCACCATGACGGTTGTAGTCCCCAACGGCTATACATCCCACAATGCAGCGGAGATTGCCAGGGACATTTACCGCTACTATTTTGATAAAGCGACAAAGGAAGAGAAGAAGGCAAAGACAGCGCTTATGCCTTCCGGATCTGACGGAAGCAATGATTAGACAGGAGGCACTATGAAGAGTCCGGTCATGATAAAAGGTAATAAATACGGATTTTCCATTGTTCTGGACCCGGAACTTCCTTTTGAAGTTGTTCTGGAGGAGACAAAGAGCAAGTTCAGAGAATCCGCCCGGTTCTTCGGAAAGGCGGGGGCCATGGCGGTCAGCTTTTCCGGCAGAGACCTGGATGATGAGGAGCAGGACCGGATGGTCACAGCCATCGAGGAAGCAGCGGGACTCAGTATTCCCTATCTGATCGATGGGGACGAGATTACACAGACCCGGTTTGCCAGGCTCCTGGAGACGGTTTCCGGACAGACAGCCGGGACAGCAGAAGAGAATGAGCCGGC
>CACZQE010000179.1 GCA_902783205.1 uncultured Lachnospiraceae bacterium
GGACAGTGAATTAAAGGCTCTGGAGGAGGCTATTGAAGAGGCCGGAAAAGACCAGGCCAGCTGTGAGAGCAGGATCCGAACCAGGAATCAGGAACTCTTTGATCTGATGAGCATTCATTCTGACCGCAAGGAGCAGCTTTCAAGATATGAGGCTATGGAAGAGCAGCTGCAGATCAGACATGCCCAGTATCAGAGCCGTCTTCTTGCCATCCGTTCTTCCCGTGCCGACCAGGAAAGTCAGGCTTCCCAACTTGCTGAAGCTATCAAAAAGTCAGATGAGTCTCTTAAAAAGACGGAATCCGATCTGACCCGCCTGGAGGAGGAACAGGCTGAAAAAGGGCGCGCCCTTTCTGAGGCCAATCGGGAAGAAAACCGGATCAATCAGAACTATCTCCAGGCTAAATCCCGCTATGATACACTGCGCCAGATGACAGAGCGTTATGAAGGCTACAACCGGACCATCCGGGTCATCATGGAGCAGAAGGCCACCCATCCCGATATAATCGGTGTGGTTGCCGACATCATGCGTCTGGACCGCAAATATGAAACTGCGATAGAGATTGCCCTGGGCGGGGCACTGCAGAATATTGTGACGGAAAACAGCCGGGCTGCCCGGGACATGATCCGTTTTCTTAAGAAAAACCGCTACGGCAGAGCCACATTCCTGCCGTTGACAGACATAAGGAGAAGGAACTCTTCTCTCAACCCCATGCTGCTGGAGGAAGAAGGGGTTATTGACATCGCTTCCAGGCTGGTTCAGGTTGAGGACAAGTACCGGAATCTGGCAGATTCCCTTCTTGGGCGTACCATTGTAGTAGATGATATGGACCACGCTCTGGCTCTTTCCAGAAAGAATAATTTCAGCCTGCGTATCGTTACCCTGGACGGAGAACTGCTCAATCCGGGCGGTTCCATCACAGGCGGTGCTTTTAAGCATGCGGGCAACCTGCTTGGCAGAAAGCGTGAGATCGAGGAGAACCGGGAGCAGATGGAATCCCTCAGCAGGCAGCTGAATGACTGCCGGGACGAAAGAGACCGGATTTCCCGTGAACAGAAAGAAGGGACAGCTGCACTGGAGAAGCAGCAGGCGGAAGTTCACAGACAGGAACTTGCCCTGCATGATCTCAGAGCCCAGATGGATGCCCTGACCCTGCAGACAGAAGAGACAGACCGGCAGGCAGCCACACTGAAAAAGGAGCATCAGATCCTTAAAGAGCAGATTGATGAGATCGCGAGACAGAAAAAGGATCTGGCACGGGACCAGGAAGACCAGGAAGCCATCAGCAGAGAGAATACATCTTCTCTGGAAGACCTCCGGGCGGATCTTGACAGGATCAATGCCGGAATAGAAGAACTGGAACAGAAAAAGAATGACTTAAGGCTTGAAATCTCGGGGCTGGAAACAGAGCTCGGCTTTTTGAAGGAAGAGTGTGAACGTCTGCAGAAAGAGATTCTTTCCGGACAGGAGAGTATCCGTCAGTACAAAGAGGATGCTCAGGCTCTTACCATGGAGAATAAAACTCTGGAGGAAGCCAGGGAGGAGGCCGGAAAGAAAACGGCCCTCTATGATGCCGGTATCCTTGAGGCCGAGGATGACCTGACTGTCTTAAAACAGCAGAGAAGCGAATTCAACCGTAAACAGAAACTGATTTTCCAGGAAATCGAAGACGAAAACAGCAGGCTGCTGTCCCTGGAGAAAGAATCCTCCAGACTGACAGCCCGCCATGAGAAGATTTCATCGGAGCTTGACAGCCTGATCGAATACATGTGGGAAGAGTATGAATACACCTACAGCCAGGCTGCATCCATGAAAAAATATGATATTGTCCATTCCCAGGCCGGTACAAAGCGCAGGGAAAAGAAGGAGATCCAGAGATCCATCCGGGATCTGGGCAGTGTCAATGTAAATGCCATAGAGGAATACAAGGAAGTGGGAGAGCGTTACGCTTTCCTTACAAAACAGTATACAGATATTCAGGAGGCAGAGGCCAGGCTGATGACTATGATCGATGAGCTCAACCAGGCCATGAGGAAGCAGTTCAGGGAGAAATTCGAAGAAATCCGCACCATGTTCTCAAAGGTGTTCATTGACCTTTTTGAAGGAGGTACGGCGGACCTTGAACTGATGGATACGGAAGATATCCTGGAATGCGGCATCCGCATTATCGCTCAGCCGCCAGGGAAAAAGCTTCAGAATATCCTCCTTCTTTCGGGAGGAGAGAGAGCGCTGACAGCGATCGCCCTTCTTTTTGCCATCCAGAATCTGAAACCGTCCCCCTTCTGTCTGCTTGATGAGATTGAGGCGGCCCTGGACGACGCAAATATAATCCGTTTTTCCAGGTATTTAAAACGTCTGTCCAAAGACACCCAGTTTATTGTGATCACCCACAGGCGGGGAACCATGTCCGCCGCGGACTCACTTTACGGAATCACCATGCAGGAAAAGGGAATTTCGACTCTGATCTCGGTGGATCTGATCGACCACCAGCTGAAAGAATAAAGGAGATTTGCCATTATGGAAGAAAACAGCAGCTTTTTCGGGAAACTGGTCAGCGGGCTAAGCAAAACCAGGGAAAATATCACCTCGGGACTGGACTCTTTGTTCCATGCTTTTTCCACGATCGATGAAGATTTTTACGAGGAACTTGAAGAGGTCCTTATCATGGGTGATATCGGGGTGGAAACCACCATGAATATCATCGATGAACTTCGTGAGAAGGTTAAAGAAGCGCATATCTACAAACCGGAGGAGTGCAGGAATCTTCTCATCAGTCTGATCCGGGAACAGATGGCAGTGGATGAGACTGCATACGAGTTTGAAAACAGAAAGTCCGTAGTCCTTGTAATAGGGGTAAACGGTGTCGGAAAAACCACTACCATCGGCAAGATCGCCCATCTGCTCAAGAAACAGGACAAAAAGGTCATGCTGGCGGCGGCCGACACATTCAGGGCAGCGGCCATAGAGCAGCTTACGGAATGGGCCGACAGGGCCAAGGCGGATATCATCGCCCAGCAGGAAGGATCCGACCCGGCAGCTGTTGTCTACGACGCATGCCAGGCGGCTAAATCCCGCGGCACAGATGTCCTTCTCTGCGATACGGCCGGAAGGCTTCACAACAAGAAGAACCTGATGAATGAGCTGGCCAAGATCAACCGTGTAATATCCAGAGAAATGCCGGATGCCTATATGGAAACTCTGATCGTCCTGGACGGAACCACGGGACAGAACGCCCTGGTCCAGGCGAGAGAGTTCAAAGAGGTTGCCGATATTTCCGGTATTGTCATGACCAAACTGGACGGAACAGCCAAGGGCGGTATTGCCATCGCAGTACAGGCGGAACTTGGGATTCCGGTCAAATATATCGGCGTAGGCGAGGGAATCGACGATTTGAACAAGTTCGATCCGGATGCCTTTGTTGAGGCACTCTTCGATGTGCCCGAGGAGGAAGAAATTAATGAATAAACTGACTCTTGAAGGCTTTGAAAAAGCATATGAAATAGTTCAGAACGTAATTCTGCAGACAAATCTGATCCACAGTGAGTTCTATTCCGAAGCGACCGGCAACAAGGTTTATCTGAAACCTGAAAATCTTCAGCTGACCGGCGCTTATAAGATTCGCGGTGCTTATTATAAAATCAGCACACTCAGCGAAGAGGAGAAGGCAAGGGGACTGATCGCCGCATCTGCCGGCAATCATGCCCAGGGTGTTGCATTTGCCGCAAGAGCCTTTGGTGTGAAAGCAACCATTGTCATGCCTACCACCACGCCACTGCTGAAAGTAAACAGGACCCGGTCTCTGGGGGCGGATGTGATCCTTCACGGCGACGTATATGACGAAGCCTGTGAAAAAGCCCTGGAACTGGCTCAGGAACACGGCTATACATTTATTCATCCTTTTGATGATCTGGATGTCGCCACCGGCCAGGGATCCATTGCCATGGAAATCATCAAGGAACTGCCTACGGTAGATATCATCCTGGTTCCGGCAGGCGGCGGAGGACTGGCTACAGGTATTTCCACCCTGTCCAAGATGCTCAATCCCAAGATCAGGACCATTGCTGTGGAACCGGCAGGCGCGAACTGTCTGCAGGAATCCCTCAAGGCAGGCCATCCTGTTACCCTTGACCACGTCAGCACCATCGCGGACGGTACAGCTGTCAAGACACCGGGTGAGAAGATCTTCCCCTATCTGATGGATAATATCGATGATGTGATCACTAACCCGGATGACGAACTGATCGTAGCATTTCTGGATGTTCTGGAAAACCACAAGCTCTTTGTGGAGAATTCCGGTCTTCTTACCGTGGCTGCTCTCAAGCATCTGCCGGCTGAAAACAAGAAGATCGTTTCCGTACTGAGCGGCGGCAACATGGATATCATTACCCTGTCCTCGGTGGTCCAGAACGGACTTCTTCAGCGTGCCCGCATATTTACCGTATCCGTATATCTCCCCGATGTGCCCGGCCAGCTGAATAAAGTATCGGGCATTATCGCACAGCAGCAGGGTAACGTGATCAGACTGGAACATAACCAGTTCATCAGTGTAAACCGCAACAATTCCGTGGAACTTACGATCACCATGGAGGCTTTCGGTCACGAGCATAAACAGAAGATCATAAATGCGCTCGAAGAAGCAGGTCTTTCGCCTGTGGAGAAAAACACCAGCGCCGTATTCTGACCGGGAAACTATATATTGCAAATGACAGGATGTCTGATATAATAAAAGAAAGATCGGGAGGTTTTTTTATGGAGAAAGATACAGTAGTAAACCGTACGGAATATGAGATCGGTGACGTCGGAGAAGTGCAGATTGCGGACGATGTAGTAGCGGTAATCGCCGGCCTCGCAGCTACAGAGGTTGAGGGCGTGGCTAAAATGTCCGGTAATATTACAAATGAAATCGTAAGTATGCTAGGCATGAAAACCCTCTCAAAAGGCGTGAAAGTCCATATTAAAGATGAGGATGTGGAAGTACGCCTGAACCTGCTTCTGGATTACGGGGTCAGCATTCCGGATACCTGCAGTGAAGTACAGGAACGTGTCAAGAATGCCATTGAGACAATGACCGGTCTTCATGTTACGGATGTAAATGTCCGTATTGCCGGCATCATAATGGAAGAGGAAGGATAATGTCCAGAACACAGTTAAGAAAGTACATATTCCTGCTCCTGTTCCGCGCCGAGTTCATACCCGGTGAGGAAATGCCGGAACAGCTCAGTTATTTTTTCGATGAGTCTGAACAGATATCGGAAGAAGACAGGGAATATATTACCGGGAAGCTTGAAAAGATACTGGCATGTCTGCCGCAGCTTGATGAAACCATTCAGGAGATCTGTCAGGGGTGGAAACTTAACCGCCTGGGCAAGATCGAACTTGCGGTCCTGAGACTCGGTGTTTATGAGATCAATATGGATGAGGATATCCCCAAGGGTGTGGCGATCAATGAAGCCGTTGAGCTGGCCAAGCGCTACAGCAGTGACAAGGCGGCCCGCTTTGTGAACGGGGTGCTTGCCAAACTGGCCTAGACAGTATCGTTTCAGCAGACAGTCACAAATAAAGATTGAGGATAAGGCGGCGAAGAGAGTAGTGACATCTACGCCGCCTTTTTGTGAAATATGGCTTCAAAAAGAGTATTCGAGGTATCACAGATCAATTCCTATATCCACAGGCTTTTTGAAAGTGATTACGCTCTGAAAAGAATTTACATAAAAGGAGAAGTTTCCAACTGCAAGTACCATTCATCCGGCCATCTGTATTTTACTTTAAAAGATTCCAGAAGCGCTATCCGATGTGTAATGTTTGCAGGCGACCTGACCAGAGGACTTACCTTCAGGCTGGAGGACGGCCAGATGATTATTGTTCTGGGCTCGGTTTCCGTCTATGAACAGGCGGGTACTTATCAGCTTTATGCCAGAGAGATTACCCTGGCAGGCGCCGGAGATCTTTACATACTCTATGAACAGCGCAAGCAGGAACTCTATAAAAAGGGCTATTTTGACTTTGAAAGAAAAAAGCCTCTTCCGGCATTCCCCCGGACAATCGGCATCGTAACTGCCTCTACAGGCGCAGCCATCCGTGATATAGAGAGTATAGCGGCAAGGAGAAATCCCTATGTTCAGCTGATTCTCTATCCGTCCCGGGTACAGGGAGAGGGTGCTGCCGCACAGATTGCCCGTGGCATCCGGACCCTGGACGCCATGGACCTGGACGTGATCATCATAGGACGTGGCGGCGGTTCCATAGAAGATCTCTGGGCTTTCAATGAACTGGAAGTGGCGGACGCGATCTTTGAGGCATCCACGCCCATCATATCCGGTACAGGCCATGAGACAGACAATAC
>CACZQE010000180.1 GCA_902783205.1 uncultured Lachnospiraceae bacterium
CGATTTCTCGGAGAGCCGATCACAGACGTATTCTCTTTTATGCCGGTTAGCTGCCGGCCGTTTTTTTGACTTCCGCGCTTTTCCTGCGCAGAGTCTCCGGGAACAGGACCTTATATCCGTTGATCCGAAGATAGGTATTACACTGGTCAAGCGCAAACTGTGCGGGGTTTAACAGCATCGTGATGTAATGGATATCTACACCTTTATATCGCAGAGATCTTCCGGCGATCTTGAAAAGCCTCATGGACACATCATACCGAAGGGTAAGGGCAAGGCAGATGCCCACCAGATGGGCAACAGAGATGTCTTCATTTAAAATCCTTCCAAGAAATGTCAGACTGATGCCCAGCCTCTGTGCGAGATCGTCCTGCGTTAAGCCTTTCTTTTTTAAAATATAATTGACGGCAGGGCGGAATTCGTTGGGAAGACCCAGCATGATATCCGCCCACAGTTTGTCTTCCTTACCGGTATCCTTAAAATATTCCTCCCGCCTTTCTTCTTTCTCCGGAAGGGTTCTTAGGCGGACTTCCGGCCAGCATACAAGCGCAGTCTCTCCCCGTTTCTTTCTTGCGGCGATTCCGTCTTCATAATTGCCGCTCCTGCCAAATCCCCGGATGGAAAAGCCCATACAGCATTCATCGATGTGACAGCGGGCATAGGCAGAAAGCCGCAGGCCATAATACCTGTCGATATATTTCTCCTCGTCACGGCAAAGGTGTCCCTCGACATAGATATACCGGTTCTTTTCAATCTCGCACAGAAAATCCTCCTGCCGGCTCAGATGGGCAAGGGCTGCAGGAGATAAGGTATAGGTGATATCGGAAGGCCAGTCGCCGCTGCATCCATGATCCGGGACGAATTGGTGGTCAATGAAGTTGTAGATGCCTTCCGCCTCTGCATAACCCAGCTGCTTCATCCGGACTCTTGCCATGGCTTTTGAAACCTGAAAGATTTCCGTGAGCTTCATCATGATCTTCCGCATGTTCTCGGGGGAACGGGTACCGCCAAGTGCCCTAAGCTCTTTCTCGATCACGAAGACCGTGTTGTCCTTTTCCATCATGAGATGTGCCGGCATTTTTTCCGCCTGCATTTCCATCCAGTCTACGGCCGTCTTTTTGCGTCGGTTTTTTCTTTTCTTTTTCCGGTTCAGATAAGAACAGAACTCTCTGCCTGCCATGCACTGCAAAAGAAAGAAGGGGAGATCCAGATATTTATGGACACATTCATGGAGAATGGTGCTGTTCTCCATTTCCGGTGTCGTACAGACTGCGGTATTGATCAGGATGGTATCCTTTGGAATGAAAAGGGTCCTTTCGTTTCCATCAGGACCTATGACCTGGGCTGCTCCGTCATCGAAGAAAAACTGGCCCATGGTGTCATCCTGCCCTGCCATATGTGACATTCTGGGGATCCGCCTGAATGACCTGTTTGGGATCGCCCCCCAGGATCGGCTTAAGCCCCATGAGAAATCCCTGATCCGCCAGTACCGGGCGATCAGCCCTGTAAACCGGTCCGTTATAGACCGGATCATCCATACCATCCTTGAAGAAGAAACCTTGGCAAAGGATAAGATGCTGGACGACCGGATCCTGATGCTTGACCGGATCTCCACTGCCGCAGCAGCAGGAAACGGTTTCAGCTTCAGTGATATCCCTGTGGACGATTACTGTTTTGTTTTTCGGGATGACCGCAATGAGAGAGCAGATGGAATCATCCGGGTGGAGGGGAAGAGTATGGAACCGGTGTATCATGACGGACAGTCTGTTTATGTAGAGTACACCCAGTCTGTCACTGCCGGAGAGGATGTGATCTGTTCTTCCAGTGAAGGAGTCCATATCAAACGATTAGGAGAAGAGACCGTGTATTCTTTAAATAAGGAATGCCCCTTTCAACCCGGCGGGGAGATAAGGATCCTGGGCCGGGTTCTCGGTATTGTCTCCTCGAAAGACTATCCGGACCAGGAAGAAAAAGATGCTTTGGAGGAGATCCGGCATGACGAGATCCTGGAATTTAAAAGAGAAGCACGGGATGATATGAATTGACCATAGCCGGCTTTCCTGCTTTGTTATAATTTTAATGACTGTCTTTTCAGCCACTTTGATATGCTCCCTTCTTTTTTTATTTGAAAAATTTATGCAGCTCTTTTATCAAAAGTTCCGCTGCCGGGGTGAAGGTCTGGTATTTC
>CACZQE010000181.1 GCA_902783205.1 uncultured Lachnospiraceae bacterium
AAAATGCGTTTTTTTTATAGCATTTAACAAATAAAAAGCCTTGTTCATGCACATGATTTGCGAAATTGTATAAAAAATGCATACAAGAGCAGACGGAAATATGGTAAAATACATTTTATCAATCTGTAAAGGAGATAGTTTTTTTATGATTTCAATAATCGATTATGATGCCGGAAATATAAAAAGCGTTGAAAAAGCCCTGCAGCATCTGGGTGCCGAGACCGTAATCACAAGAGATCCGGAAATAATCCTTTCCTCAGACCACGTGATTCTTCCCGGAGTCGGTGCCTTCGGGGATGCAATGAAAAGGCTTAATGAATACAGACTTGTGGATGTGATCCGCGAGGTGACCGAAAGAGGAATTCCTTTTCTGGGTATCTGCCTGGGATTACAGCTGATCTTTGAAGAAAGTGAAGAAAGTCCGGGCGTGAAGGGACTTGGCCTTCTCAGGGGCAGAGTTTTGCGGATTCCGGACAGGGAAGATCTGAAAATACCCCATATGGGATGGAATTCGCTGAAAGTCCGGGATGGAGCTTCGCTGTTTGAAGGACTGGAACCGGATCCCTATGTATACTTTGTTCATTCTTACTACCTGCAGGCCGAAGACAGAAAAGATGTGGCAGCCGTCACGGAATACGGTGTGGAAATCGATGCTTCCGTGGAACACGGACGGATCTTCGCGTGCCAGTTCCATCCGGAGAAGAGCAGCGGCACCGGACTTGCCATACTGGATCATTTTATACATCTGTAAGGAGGAAACCATATCATGTTTACCAAGAGAATCATCCCCTGTCTGGATGTGACCGGAGGCCGTGTGGTAAAAGGGGTTAATTTTGTGAATCTGATCGATGCCGGAGATCCGGTGGAAATTGCCGCGGCCTATGACGCTGCGGGAGCCGACGAGCTTGTCTTTCTTGATATCACAGCATCCTCCGACGCCAGAGAAACTGTTACCGAGATGGTGCGAAAGGTGGCCGAGAAGGTATTCATACCTTTTACGGTAGGCGGCGGGATCCGGACTGTGGATGATTTCCGCCGTATCCTGCGGGAGGGAGCTGACAAAGTGTCCGTCAATACAGCAGCCATACTCAGACCCGAGCTGATCAGCGAAGCGGCGGAAAAGTTCGGCAGCCAGTGTGTTGTCGTAGCAATCGACGCTAAGAGGAGAGAGGACGGCGGATGGAATATATTCCGCAACGGAGGACGGATCGATATGGGGATCGACGCGGTGGAATGGGCCATGAAGGCAGAGTCACTGGGTGCCGGCGAGATCCTCCTGACCAGTATGGACTGTGACGGGACCAAGGCCGGATACGATCTGGAACTGACCAGGACCATTGCAGAAAATACGGGTATTCCCGTGATTGCCTCAGGCGGAGCGGGAAACAAAGAACATTTTTACGACGCATTTACAGAGGGAAAGGCAGACGCGGCACTGGCAGCTTCTCTTTTCCATTTTAAGGAACTGGAGATCCGGGATCTGAAAGAATACCTGGACGGACGGGGTATTTCCGTCCGGAAACACTCATAATATGATCATAAAACAAAGGGGGCGCCGCACTGCGACGCCTCCTTTCGTTTATTTTTAAGACTGTTCTTTTTCCAGATTCTTCTTAGCTGCTGCAAGCATCAGTTTGATCCGGTTAATCTGGTTAACCTCACTGGCACCGGGATCATAGTCGATGGCAACGATATTGGCCAGAGGATACTGGCGGCGGATTTCTTTGATAACACCCTTGCCTACTACGTGATTTGGCAGGCAGGCAAAGGGCTGCGTACAGACAATGTTGGGCGCGCCGCCCTTGATCAGTTCGATCATTTCCCCGGTAAGGAACCAGCCTTCACCGGTCTGGTTACCCAGGGATACAATGGGTTTTGCGTATTCCGCAAGCTCCGATATATGGGGCGGCGGATCAAAACGGCTGCTCTTTTCAAGCGCCTTTCGCATGAATCCTCTGTAATGTTCGATTGCTCTGATACCAAGGTTGAGCAGCTTTGCGGTCCGCTCTGACTTGCCAAGGTATTCCGCCTTGAAATTACCGTTATATAAAGAGTAGAAGAAGAAGTCCAGCAGATCAGGCATGACCGCTTCGGCTCCCTCCTGCTCCAGTACTTCTACCAGATGGTTATTGGCATCCGGCAGGAACTTGACAAGGATTTCTCCGACGATACCTACTCTCGGGCGGGGCTCTTTATGGATGGGAAGCAGGTCAAAGTCCCGGATAATGCCCCGGACATTTCTCTTGAATTCACCGTATTTAGCCCGCTCCAGAGATTTGATGCACCGTTTCTTCCAGATCTGATGAAGATGATTGGCGGAACCTTTGACCTTCTCATAGGGCCGTACACGATAAAGAACCCGCATAAAGAGGTCTCCGTAGATAACACCCTGCAGGACCCTGATCAGGAGTGCAGGCGTAAAACGGAATCCTTCATTCTTTTCAATTCCCTGCACACTGAGACTTATGACGGGCACATGGCCGAAACCGTTCTTCTCCAGGGCACGGCGGATAAAACCGATATAATTGGTCGCGCGGCAGCCGCCGCCGGTCTGGGTGATGATGACTGCCGTCTTATCGGTGTTGTATTTGCCCGATGTGAGAGCGGTCATGATCTGTCCAACTACGATCAGTGACGGATAGCATGCGTCATTGTTAACGTATCGAAGACCTGCGTCCACGGCAGTTCTGCCCATCTCGGGAAGGATTTCCACATGGTAGCCGCAGTGGAGGAAGGCAGGCGCCAGCAGATCGAAATGAATAGGAGACATCTGGGGAACCAGAATGGTATAGTCCTTTTTCATTTCTTTTGTAAATTCCACCTTGTCGATATTGGAAGGCTGCGGGGTGGGAAGAATTCCACGTCTTTCCCTGATACGGACAGCGGCGATCAGAGACCGGATCCGGATACGGGCCGCACCCAGATTATTTACCTCGTCGATCTTTAAGACGGTGTAGAGTCTGCCGGAGCGGACCAGAATATCATTGACCTGGTCTGTGGTGACGGCATCCAGTCCGCAACCGAAGGAGTTAAGCTGGATTACCTCCAGCTGGGGATTCTTCTTGGCGTAATTAGCCGCACAGTACAGCCTGGAGTGGTACATCCACTGGTCTGAAACGATCAGAGGCCGCTCAGGCTGTCCCAGATGGGAGATGGAGTCCTCACTTAAAACAGCCAGACCGAAAGAGTTGATCAGTTCAGGAATACCGTGGTTGATCTCCGGGTCTATATGGTAAGGCCGTCCGCAAAGGACAATACCAGTTTTTCCTGTCTCTGCCAGATAGGCCAGGGTTTCTTCGCCCTTCTGCTGGATATCTTTTCTCACTGCGGCCGACTCGCTGTAGGCCATGTCCAGAGCCAGGGAAATTTCCTCCGCTGTCACATCAAAGTGGGGCGACAACTCATCATAAAGCCTTACGGCCAGCGCCTCTCTGTTGTCAAGAGCCAGGAAAGGATTAAGGAAGAGTACGGAAGGATCCTGCAGCTCCTCCATATTGTTTTTAATGTTCTCGGCATAAGACGTTACGATGGGACAATTGTAATGATTGTTGGCATCGGGCGTCTCGTTCTCCTCGTAAGGAATACAGGGATAGAAGATGGTACGTATATTCTG
>CACZQE010000182.1 GCA_902783205.1 uncultured Lachnospiraceae bacterium
GAGACAGATGAAATCTACCGGCCCCGCCCTGTCCTGTGGGAAAAGCGGGATCCTGATGAGGATATAGTGGAGATTAAATGTGAAGCATTGCCGGAAGAGGCTGGGGCTGATTCGGTTACCGGCAGCCTGGCTGTCAGAGAGAAGCTCTTTCTTGCAGCCCTGCCCGGAGCTGCCGGTCTGGGGCTGATGGCCTTTCCGGCAGGATCGGCAGCCGGTCTTGCCCTGTGGGGAGTCGGGCTTGGCCTGATCCTGCTTTCCGTTTTGATTATGGCGCTGGCTGTCCGTATGGAAAAGACCCGTCATAAAAAACTGACGGCCGGACTTGCAGCCATGAGAGAAGAGAAAAGGAAGCAGCTGCTTGACCGGGCGGAAGAGCAGCTGTCAGATCGATATGAGGAAAAGAAGAAAGAACTTGCCATAAGGTATCCTTCCGCAGATTCCTGCAGCCGTATCGGCAGGGAAGCAGGCGGAGGACTCTGGGAGAGAGTGGCCGGACAGAAAGACTTCCTCTCTTTCCGACTGGGGACAGGCAGCCTGCCGTCCGGAATCAGAGTGGCTGCGGACCGGGGCAGTTCGGAAGGAAGTGGAAAACAGACACTTATTTCGGGAGCTGACCTGGATGAGATAAGTAAGAACTTTGCCTTTTTTAATGACGCGCCGGTTACCGTGGATCTGAATCACTTCCCAAGACTGGGTATAGAAGCGGGAGATGATATGGCTCAGGCATATTCGATCATGCGTGCCCTGTCGGTGCAGATTGCCGCTGCCTGCAGTTATAACGATGTCAGGATGGTCTATATTTATGACGGCAGCTTGCGTGACCAGAAGGATGCTTTTGCCTTTGCCGGGTGGCTGCCCCATGTATGGTCAGGAAACAGGAAGCTTCGCTATATTGGTTCCGATGAAGCGGCAAGGCGTGAGATTCTGTATGATCTGACTCATCTGATGAAGACAGACGGGGAAGATTCCGCCGGTAAAGCAGGAGGCGGCAGGGATGACAGACACTATGTTTTCTTTGTGACAGATCCGGATCTTCTGTCCCGTGCCTGGAAGGATTTTCTCCTGCAAGAAAACAGGAAAGAGAGAAATGTGCATTTGATAATGTTATCTGATGCAATAACATATATTTATGAACACTGTGACGGCGTTTTATACAAAGAGGACGGCAGCTTCTTTTTCCGTGATCTTACATTTGGAGAAGGAAGAGTATGTCAGCTCCTTCCTGACAGCCTGGACGCCGTGAAGGCCAGAGCCTTTGCCGGCAGGATCACGGGCATTCGGGTGAAGGAAACAGGCATGGCGGGAGAGATTCCCGATTCCCTCAGTTTTCTTGATATGTATCAGGTGTCCGGGCCTTCCGGACTTCCGGTCAGGGAATGGTGGGCCAAAAACAATACGGCAGATCATATCCGGATCCCCCTGGGCCTGCGTGCAGGCGGGGAACTCTGTCAGCTGGACCTGCATGAAAAGTACCATGGTCCTCACGGTCTGATTGCCGGCACTACCGGATCGGGAAAGAGCGAGCTGCTGGCTGCCTTTATTCTTTCTCTGGCCCTGCAGTACAGCCCGGATGATGTCAGTATATTCATGATTGATTATAAGGGCGGCATTATGTCGCGCATGTTCACTGATCTGCCTCATATGGCCGGACAGATTTCCAACCTTTCCGGCAACCAGGCAAAGCGTGCCATGATCGCTATAAAGAGCGAGAACAGGAGAAGACAGAGGATTCTGGCTGAGCACAGGATCAGTCATATAGATAATTACACTGCCCTCTACAGAGAGGGAAAGGTAAGGGAACCCCTGCCTCACCTTTTCCTGATCGTGGATGAGTTCGCTGAACTCCGCAAGGAAGAACCGGATTTCTTAAAAGAACTGATCAGCGTAGCTCAGGTGGGCAGAAGCCTGGGTGTTCATCTGATCCTTTCCACCCAGAGGCTGGAGGGTACAGTCAATGACAATATCCTGACCAATGCCCGTTTCCGACTCTGCCTCAGGATGCAGGACAGGCGGGACAGTGAGCATATGATCGGGCACCCGGATGCGGCTTATCTTACCAAGCCGGGCAGGTGTATTCTTCAGATTGGAAATGATGAAGTATATGAACAGTTCCAGTCGGCTTACTGCGGGGAAATATATAATGAAACCCTGCAGGCGGACCGGACGGATGAAAGTGTCAGCCTGCTGCGGCCGGACGGAAGACCGGAGATTTCGGCCGGTCATCTGCGTATGCAGGAAAAAGGAGAAGGGATCACTGCCGGACAGACAATGGAGACACAGCTGTCGGCTCTGGTACGCTATATAAAGGAAACGGCAGAAAGAGACGGTTATGGTAAAGCCAGACCGCTGTGGCCGCCGCTTCTTCCGGAAGTCTACCCCATGCCTCCTGTCGGGAAAGGTGCCCTGCCTGCAAATGAGCCCGGAAGAGAGTTTTCCATTCCGGTTACGATCGGACGATTTGATGACCCGGCAGGGCAGTGTCAGCCGGATCTGGTGGTTGACTTTGCCGGGACAGACAATATCGCTGTTTTCGGTTCCGTTTCATCAGGCAAGAGTACCTTCCTTCAGACGCTGGCTTACGGACTGGTGTCCGCCTACAGCCCCGAGACGGTCAACCTCTGCCTGTTTGACTTCAGCAGCAGCATGCTGACAGCCCTGGAGCCGGCGGCTCATGTCAGAGGAATCGTAACCGAATTCACTTTGGATGCTATGGGCGGTCTGCTGGGTCAGGTTGAAGAGGAACTGGCCGCAAGAAAGGAAATGATGCGGGGAGGAAGCTTCCTTCGTTTCCGTCAGGAAAAAGGAGGATCATGTCCTGCCCTGATCGTGATGATCGATGACTTCGGCGCCATGAACCGGGTAACGGAAAATGTGTATCTCTCCCGGATCCTGCGGATCGCCAGGGAAGGGGTAAACTACGGTATCTATATGGCAGTTACGGGAGGAGGAATCTCCCACGAAGATCTGCCGCCGCGTCTGGCGGCAAGTATCCGGACGGTATTCTGTCTCCAGCTGCCGTCCCGCTATGATTACGTAAATCTGCTTCATGATACGAAGATCGACCTGCTTCCTGAACAGGGAGTCCGGGGAAGAGGTCTTGCCAGATACGGGTCGGAGATCCTGGAATTCCAGACAGCTCTTGCCGGCGGCCATGTCAATGACTTCCGCCGTATGGAGTGGATCCGGTCTGATATAGGACCGGGGTCAGCGGCCCGGAAAGAGGAGACAGATAAAGATGATAAGCCTGGCGAGGACCGGTGGAAAGATCTGATCGGTGCCGGACCGGAGGATTTTGTATCCCTGAAGATCTGCGGACTGCATAAGAAGGGTAAGGAGACGTTTCTGAACCGGCTTATCAAAGAGGCCGCAGACCGGAAGTCCTGCACGGTTCTGATCGATCGACCTGACGGGACATTTACAGGTATGTATGCGGATGACCCCCGGGTTCTTTCTATCACTGATTCGGAAGAACTGTACGGTTTTCTTGCCGGAGAAGAGGGGCAGGAAGGATTTATCCGGGATTTCAGTGAAAGAAACCGGAAAAAACATGCCCTGGAAGAAGCGGGCGAGCCGGATCTTTTCCTGAAAATGCAGGAAGTTTTTGAACCTGTCTTTATCATTCTTCCGGATCCTTCGTTCCTTGAGGAGATGATAGAGGAGATTGCCGAAAAGCATCCTGCTTACCGGAAGCTTAATGAACATTTTTCCAGGATGGTAGAAGTGGGACTTTCCCACAATATATATTATTTTATGATCATGAATGACCGGATTCGGGAGAAGATGGCTGCAGGGCCTCTGCGGGAGGCCTTTGACAGTCATGCGGTGACTGTCTACCCTGACGGGACAGGCCGTCCGGTCGGGAGGATAGTATGATATCTGCCCTGCTTTATGACGGAGATAAAAATGAAATAAAGAAGATCCGGTCATTTTGCCGGGACGCTGTCGCCAGGATGGGAGAGGAGCGGCTGGAAATCCGGGAAACGGAGACTATCAGTGACCTTAAGAATCATCTGGACGGACAGACGGCGCCCGACGCGGCTGTGGTGGATGTGGTGACCGGGGACGGGATTCCCGCCGCCGGACTGATCCGCAGCAACAGTGACAAAAGTGAGATGATGGTGATCGCGGATACCACCGTGTCGCCCATGGCCTACATGACGCCTGCCATCCGGGCCGCATCGCTGCTTCTGCGGCCTTACACGGACCAGATGGCAAAGGAAACCTTCGGCGGATTTTTCCGGGCTCTCTTTGCAAGGAGAGATGAGGGGGAGGAAGAAAGCTTTGTCATAGAGAACCAGGACGGAAAACAGCTGGTTCCTTTTCCGGACATCTGCTTTTTTGAGATCAGGGAAAAGCGTCTCTATGCAAGGACCAGATCCAGGGAGTATTCCCGTTACGGAACCCTGGACAAGCTGGTCAGAGAACTGCCTGATTACTTTATGCGCTGCCACAGAAGC
>CACZQE010000183.1 GCA_902783205.1 uncultured Lachnospiraceae bacterium
ATGGGCGGAGGTGGATTCGAACCACCGAAGCAAGTTGCAACAGATTTACAGTCTGCCCCCTTTGGCCACTCGGGAATCCACCCATATACGCCGGAACATCAGTCCCGAACGATACACATTATATATGATTTACAGTAAAAAAGCAAGCTATTTTTCTTTCGCGGATGCCTTCAGCACCATTCCGCCCCCGGCCGGTACGGACAGAGACAGAATACCGTTTTTGACAGGGAACATAAGGGGTGAAAAGTCGTAGCCTTCCCTGGTATTGATCACCAGAGAAGAAAGCTTTTCCTTTCTGTTCAGGCCGGCTTCCCAGACGGGGATCCTCACATCCCGGTCCTCCCCGCTGCCGTTGATCACAACAATAATTCGTTCTGATCCTGTAAACCGCCCGTAAGCCAGAACGCCTTCCCCGCCGGTGGACAGATCTTTCAGAGATCCTTCCGTCAGGGCTCTCTGTTTTTTATGGATCCGTATCATCTGCCTGTGAAAACGGATCAGGCTCTGGTCCTCTCTGCCCCAGGGATAGGTTCTCCTGTTATCCGGATCCGTCCAGCCTGTCAGTCCGGCCTCGTCACCGTAATAGATGGTGGGAGCACCGGGCCATGTCATCTGGATGATAACGCCGTTGCGCATGACTTCCACATGGACATCCGTGTCCGCCTCATGGGCGCCCAGACTGCCGGTCCTTCCCACCTTTTCATTGGTCCTGGTCAGGAAACGGGAATGATCATGATTGGAAAGTTCGTTCATGGCCGTAGTCAGAGAGGGGTACTGCATCCTGGACATATGATACCGCATGGCATCCCAGAAAGCCTGGACATTCCCTTTAAGATCCGGCCTTCTCTCATCACTGTGTTTCTCCATGCCGGTCAGGAACCATGTCACCGGCTCCATAAAAGCATTGTAATTCATGACGGTGTCCCACTGGTCTCCTTCAAGCCAGGAAGAAGGATCCCCGTAATGCTCCGCAAGAATGACCGCCTCCGGGTTGGCCTCCTTGACCGCCTTGCGGAACTCCCGCCAGAAATAATGGTTATATTCCTCGGTCTGCCCCAGGTCGGCAGCCACATCCAGTCTCCAGCCGTCCGCATTATAAGGCGGGGAAACCCATTTCTGACCCACATGCATGATGTAGTGAAATAGCTTATCAGACTCTTCATAATTGAGCTTGGGAAGCGTCTTGTGGCCCCACCAGCCGTCATAGTCTCCATTGTAAGGCCAGCGGTTGTCATAGAATTTGAAAAAATGCCGGAAGGGGCTTGCCTCCTCGATAAAGGCACCCTTCTCATATCCGGGCCGGTTCTCGTAAATGCGCTCCGCGTCCATCCATTTATTAAAGGAGCCGCAGTGGTTGAAAACTCCGTCCAGGATCACCTTCATCCCCCGCTTATGAACTTCCTCGGTAAAATGTATAAAGAATTCATTACTTGCTTCCAGATTCTCCGGGTCCGTCACCCTGCATTTGTAACCGGAAGCATCAGTATTGCCTGCATTCCACTCGGGAAGGGTTTCTCCTTCATCCTTTACGATCCGGCCAAAATGAGGATCGATATAATCATAGTCCTGGATATCATATTTATGATTGGAAGGGGATACAAATATGGGGTTTAAATAAATGGCATCCACTCCCAGGTCCGCAAGGTAATCCAGGTGATCCAGAACCCCCTGCAGGTCGCCGCCGTAAAAATTTCCCACATCCATTTCTTCGGGTGCCCGGTACCAGTCCTCCACCTTGTGAACCGGCCGGTCTATATAAATGTATTCTCTGTCTCTTACATCATTGGAAGGATCCCCGTTGGCAAAGCGGTCCACGTAGATCTGATAAAAGACAGCTCCCTTTGCCCAGGAAGGCGTGGAAAATCCCGGCACGATCCGAAAGGCCTTTTCCGGATCCGGTGTGGACAAGATGCCGGCATTGGTATAATAGCAGAACCCGTTTCCTCCGACAGGAACGGCAAAATAATAGGATATCTCCTCAGTGCCGACACTAATCTCTGTTTCATAATAGTCAAAGAGGTCGTTACTCTCGGCAAGATCCATCAGAATCTCCTCGTCGCCGGCACAGAAGACAATGCCTGACACATTGCTTCTGGCAGTCCGGAAACGGATCTTCACCTTATCTCCCGCCACCGGCTCCTCCGGCGTAACATAGTTGGCGCTCCGGTCCGTATAGAGAGCCTGAAGGTTCAGGACAGGATCCGTGTGAAATATATAAAGCTGTACTTTTTCCGCCAGAGAAAGAGTTCCCAGACGCTCTGCCATATTCTGCATACTTATCTCCTGTTTTTCTTCATCTTTCTCTTTTCCTGCCACAAGTCAACATAAAACTCTTCCAGCCTGTCCACCTTCAAAGGGAAATTCTCCCGAATGCCCCGCATCAGGGAAGGATCCACATCGGCTGTCACCAGTTTTTCTTCTTCACATATTTCCGAATAGCACTCTCCGTCAGGTCCGTAAACGGCAGAATGTCCGTTATAGACTATCCCGTCGCCTTCGCCGGTACGGTTTACACCTGCCACAATACACTGGTTTTCCATAGCTCTGGCTTTAAGAAGGCAGTCCCAGTGATGTACTCTTGACCCGGGCCAGTTGGCGATGACCAGGATCAGTTCACAGTCATCGGACACAATCTGGAAAATCTCGGGAAAGCGGAGATCATAGCAGATAAATGCGCCAACTCCTATTCCTTTCCACTGCAAGGTCTGCAGTTCTCTGCCTCCCTGATAATACTTCCCTTCCAGTCCGTAAGTAAAGGGATGGATCTTGGCATAGCTCATCAGGAGTTCGCCCTTTTCCACAAAGCCAAGGCGGTTATGATAGTGGTTCCAGTCAGGGTGCTCCTCCAGCAGCCGGTCTGATACCGGCATACTGTAGCCGAACACAGCCGGAACGTCATACTCCCTGGACATGCCCCGGAAGAAACTGACCTGCTCTTTCCATCTCTTGCCGGTTACTTCCACATTCATGGAAAAGCCGGTCAGGGTCATCTCCGGAAATACCAGAAGATCCACCTTCTCCTCGGCCGCTTCCCGGAAAAAATGCTCTGCCTTGGTCATATTGTGCTTTATATTTTCCCAGCGGATATCCATCTGGGCCAGTCCAATCCTCATCTGCATCCCTCTTTTTCCACATTTCCCGAAATTTGTCTAAAAAAATCCGGCTGTGGTCTTGCATTTCTTTTTCATTAGTGCTAGTATTAAATCATTCCAGATGTAGTATTTAATACTATGTTACCTTGTTTCTTATATTGAATTTCCTGATTTCAGACATGAAAGGACACAACAATAAGGAGGTTTTACATATGAACAGACATCTTATTCAGTATATAAAAGATCCCGGCAGTGCCATTACACACTTTATCGCTCTGGTCGGAGCAGTGGTCTTTTCCTTCCCTCTTATAGGAAAAGCTGTCGGAACATCTAATGCCACTGCTGTTGCCGCCATGGTCATCTTCATCAGCAGCATGATCCTCCTTTACGGGGCCAGCACCAGCTATCATACATTTGACATATCAAAGACTGTCAACCTGGCTCTAAGGAGAGTGGACCACGCTATGATCTTCGTCCTGATCGCCGGCTCCTACACGCCTGTATGCCTGCTTGTTCTGGACAGGGCAAAAGGGATTCCCCTTCTGGTCTTCATCTGGGCCGCAGCCATAGCAGGGATCATCCTGAAGATCTTTATCATCGGCTGTCCCAAATGGATCAGCTCCATCATATACATTTCCATGGGCTGGGCCTGCATCTTCGTATTCAGGTCTCTCCTTACCGGTCTGCCTCCTGCTGCTTTCGGCTGGCTTCTGGCCGGCGGTATCGTCTACACCATCGGCGGCATCCTTTACGGTCTGAAGCTGCCGGTCTTTAATCATCTGCCCAAATGTTTCGGAAGCCACGAGATCTTTCATCTCTTCGTGATGGGCGGCAGCATCTGCCACTATATCTTTATGTATGCATTTCTGATCTGAAGATCCCTTTCTTTGGGGTTTTCAGATCTGCCTCTCCTTTGCTCTCCTTCAAAGCCTTCAATGAGGGAGAGCTTTTCTTTGCGGTCAAGTCTCTTGATCGCATACTCTCTCTGCATGGCTTCCTGCTTTGAGTCCGCCTCTTCAAAATAAACCAGTGTCACCGGGCGCCGGCTCCTGGTATACTTTGCTCCGCATCCTTCATTATGGGACCTGATCCGTCTTGAAAGATCCGTCGTCCATCCGGTATAAAGGCTTCCGTCTGCACAGCGGACAATATATACATAATTCGTAGCGCATCTCTCCCCGAAAAAGAATTATTCATAGTATAGCACAACAGACTGGTACGAATAAACCATAAGTCTTATCATTTTTGTTACAAGGCTGTAAAAAACTGTACCAAAACTGGGAAAATCGCAAAAGAGTACTTCTTTTTTACGGCTAATTTGCCTTTACTGAAAGCATTTTTTTGCTTATAATATTTTATGTAGAACTATGCGTTTTTTTAAGTGTCTGTTGCATTCCAGGAAAGGAGCAATTATGACCAGAGATATGATAAACAACGGTATCGGCGCAGAAGATAAGTCGCGTATGATCCAGGAATACGTTCCCGGCAAGCAGATTACGCTGGCTCATATGGTCACCAGGCCTAAAGCTTCTGTCTATAAAAAGCTGGGCCTTCCCGATGAGTATCATGACGCCATCGGTATCATGACCATCACGCCTTCGGAGGCTACTATTATTGCGGCCGATATCTGTACAAAGGCAGCAACGATCAAACTGGGCTTTGTAGACCGTTTCTCAGGCTCTGTTATCATTGTCGGAACCACCGCCAACGTGGAAGCCGCTCTGAACAGTGTTCTGTCTACTTTCTACAACAAGCTTGGTTTCGATACCGTAGCTATTACGAAAACATGATCATCATGCTGATCGGCCCTTCCGCGGCCGGAAAAACCACTTTGATTCAGCGCCTGCAGCATGAGGAGCTGAAGTACGACAAAACACAGGCAGTAGAATACGTGGGCGATTTTATCGATACGCCTGGAGAATACATGCAGCAGAGGGGATACTGGGGGTCTCTGACCATCACATCCCACGATGCTGACATTATCGGGCTGGTCCAGGATTCCAGCAGCGATGACTGCTGGTTCTCAGGAGGCACCGCCACCAAGTTCTCCAAGCCGGTCGTAGGGATTATCACAAAGATCGACCATCCGGAGTCCAAGCCCAAACAGGCAGCCCGCTATCTGGAACTTGCAGGCTGTCAGACCATCTTTGCTGTCAGCGCTTACACCGGAGAAGGTATAGATGATCTGATGGATAATCTTCACCGGATCGCCGACAAATATGCAGAAGATAATGCTGCCCGCTACGCAGACGACTATTATGACTAAACGATGACCACTCAAAGGAGGGAACTTGTCTATGCTTGAATTAAATAAAGACAACTTACTCTCCTATGTGGTGTCGAAGCTTGATTTCTTTGATCCGGAAGGAACTGTCACCATTTCCGCCGTTGGAGAAGGCTCCGCGGAAGACGACGGTGACGGTTTTATCAATTATGTTTTCCGCATTTCCGACGGGAAGCATCCCCTGATCGTAAAGCAGACCCGGCCCACATCCAGGCTCGGTTCCTTCAAGGTTGACGAAAATCGCTTTCACCTTGAGTACAGGAGCATGCAGATTCGCAAAGCCATTGTGCCAGATCTTGTGCCGGATGTGTATTATTGTGATGATGAAAATCGCATCGTCATAACAGAAGATGTTTCCAGGCTGAAAATATCCCGCTTCCAGCTGCTTCAGGGTGTTAAGTTCCCTAAGCTGGCAGATCAGGTTGCCCGCTATATGGCAGCGACGGAGTTCTATACATCCGAGTATTATCTTGACAGAAAGTCCTTCCGTGAACTCAGTGTGTATTTTACCAACACGACCATGCGCAGTATCATGGACTGCGCTATGTTCCTGACCAGCGTTGTTCCCGAAGATACCGTCGGGAAACCCCTGGATCCCGAATTTGAACAGTTCTCAAGAAAGGTCTGTGCGGATCCCAATGTACTTCTTGCAAGACAGAAGCTCCGTCATCTCTTTATGACAAAGGGCGAGTGTCTGATTCACGGTGATCTGCATACTTCCAATATATTTGCCGGCCCGGATGAGTGCAAAGTAATCGACATGGAGTATACCTTCTGCGGTCCCTTTGCTTATGATATGGGTTATTTCCTGGCTAACTTTATTGCCCAGTATGAGTGCGCCTCCTTCCGTCCCTTCCTCTCCGAGGAAGAAAGAAAGAGCTATAAAGATTATTGTATTTCCGTTATCAGGGATACTTATAACAGATTCTGCGATTACTTTATCACTTACTGCCATGAGGATTCCAAGGAAGTATACCGGAACATTTACGGGCTGGAAGATGATTTCCGAAAGACAACCCTGAGAGAGTTTATCGGTTTCGCAGCAAGTGCCCAGCTGGGCAGGATTACTGCAGAGGTTGCTTATCCCGACTATGATGATATCCCTGATTACGTAGACAGACACAATGCCAAATGTCTGTCTATCATAGTTGACTGGGTCATGCTCAACAAGTGGGAAACATACGAGTCAATTGATGAGTTTATCAATGATCTTGTGACTGTGGAGTCCATATATACAAAGGTTATTAGAGAGTCTGACTGACCGGAGGTGCATACATGATTTCCTTAACTAAAGAGAATGTTACAGAGTATGTAAACCGGCATGTTCCTTCTCTGTCCTTCCATGATCCTGTAGAAGTGATCCAGATTGGTGACGGGGAGCTTGGCCAGGAAGTAGAAGGTGACGGATACTGCAATTATATTTTCCGTCTCCGGGACGGCCAATCTTCCTGCATCGTCAAGCAGACAGCCACAGTCCTTCGCCGGCGTGGCGCTCTCAAAGTCACACCCAAGCGCAGTGAGTATGAGTACGAGATCATGAAAATGCGGAGCAAGATTGTTCCTCAATATGTACCTGAGGTATACTACGGTGATCCGGAAAATCATGTCATTGTAATGGAAGACGTTTCCAATCTGAAACTGATCCGCTTCCAGCTGAATGAGAATCACCGCTTCCCCAACCTGGCAAGAATGTTTGCCCAGTACCTGGCAGCAACACATTTCTATACTTCCGAGTTTTATCTTCCGGTAGATGATTACCGTAAAATGATCGCACATTTTATGGATGCGGACATGCGTAATCTTATGGAAGATACTGTATTCATCAGAATCTTCGGAGCAGATGATTACGATCCCGCATGCGGGCCTGCTTTCAAAGAATACTGTGAATCGATCAAATATGACAATAATCTGCAGCTGCAGCGCTATCGTCTCCGTCATCTCTTTATGAGTAAAAGCGAGACCCTGATTCACGGCGATTTCCATACTTCCAATATCTTTGCGGATGATGAGCATCTAAAGGTTATTGATATGGAATATCCCATCAGCGCTCCTTTATCCTATGATCTTGGATTCCTGGCTGCCAACTTTATCTCACAGCTTTGTTCCATTGCTTTCCGCCCCTTTGAAAGTGAGGAAGCAAGAAAGGAATACTATGCTTATGTGATGACCCTTTTCCAGACCGGCTATCACTATTATATTCAGTACTTTTTTGAATACTGGGATAAAGATGCCAAGCTGGAATACAGACTTTCTGACAGCTATCGCTACAGAGATTCCATTGCTATGGATATTCTTCATGAGTTTCTTGGATTTGCAGCCTGCGCCAACTTCAGCCGGGTCTGCGGTAATATGGATACGGCGGATTTTGATTGTATTGAAGATAATGATCTGAGAACAAGAGCAAAGTTCCTTTCAATTAACATAGATGCTCTTCTCTTTGAAAAATGGGATCAGTACCGGTCTCTTGAGGAGGCAGTGGAGGATATCATAGCTCTTACAAAGAAACACAGGTCTTTACAGTAGATATAATACTTTAATAATACTATAAAAACGGAAGCACCCGGCAGACTGCTGAAAGGTCTGCCGGGTGCTTTCGTTTTAAAGTTCAGTTTTCATAGAGAAAAATCCACTGCGATCCTAGAATGCGAATACGCTGAATCTGGACTTCTGGTATTCAAATTCCGTTGATCCCTGGGCGATCTGGTAGGTATCCACGTAGCTGTAGGTCTCACCTTCGACAGCCGGCTGGTCGTCGTGGATACGACACTCTGTATCTGTCTTAATTGTGATTTTCCAGCAGGGAACATCAATCCCTCTGAAATCATAATAGAGATCTAAAATAACAGTACCAAGGTCCTCCCTGATATCTTTAAAATTGAATGTGGGTGAAGCTTCTCCTTCAAGCCCGTTCATCTTGCACATAGCGATGAAATTAAGAATCGCTTTTTTATTCGCCTCTGACAGAGGAATATAAGCTTTTCCCATAATGTCTCCTTTAAACAAACGTAAGGAGGCTGCTCTCACTGTTGAAAACAACCTCCCCAGTATCAATTATTCATGTGGAAACTGATTATTTCAGTAAGGTTTCTCTGATCTGCGGATGCGGACGCGGGATAATGGATGTGGATGTAACCTCTCCACTAACGCCGAGTTTTGCAAGTGTTGCATTCACAGCATTTCTTACTGCTGATACTTCACCTGTAATGATGAAATATCCCTTTCCACCTAATCCTCTGGCAATCCTTAAATCAACAATACTTACATTTGCCGCCTTTACAGCAACATCGGCTGCGATTACAGCTGTTAATGCAGAGATTGTCTCAATTGCGCCAACTGCCTGAATTTCCTTTGTTGCAGTAACGCCTGCAACCGCCGGAAGAACCTCTTCACGGATATTATCAAGGATGTGTGTATTGATCAGATAAATGCCTGCAACAAGTTCAGCTTTGCTCATAGCAGCTTTTACCGGACCAATCTGTCCACCAATGATAATCAGATACTTTCCAGGACACATTGGACTAGACAGCAACAAATCAACATTACCTGCCTTTACCATTTCATCTGCTGTCTGGATGCCTACAGGAATGCTTTTAAGTTCTACGAATCCAATTGCTTTTTTCACTGTATAAACACCATCCTTTATTTCTCGATTG
>CACZQE010000184.1 GCA_902783205.1 uncultured Lachnospiraceae bacterium
AGCCCTGCCGAGTTGATTACAACCTTGGGATAGAACTTACCGCTGGTGGTGATGACGGACTCAATCTTTCCGTCCTTGGAAGTGATAGCCAGGACTTCTGTGTTCAGAAGTACCTTGACACCGTTTAATACTGCGTTTTCAGCCAGAGCCACAGTAAGCTCGAAAGGATTCATTACACCCGTGTTCGGGTTGTAAAGACCAAACTTGACATCCTTTGAAATGTTGGGCTCCTTTGCCAGAACCTGGTCATGGTCAAGAAGCTCCAGATTCATGATGCCGTTTGCTTCGGCGTTTTTGATCTGTTCCTTTGCGGTAGCCAGATGATCATCCGTAAAGCCGGCAAATATGGAGCCGCAGAAGTTCAGATCTACGTGCAGTTCATCGCAAAGCTTACGGTATACCTCCATATCCGCTTTCAGTACCAGCTTTCCTTTCAGCTTGTGGCCGTCTACATTGTAGCCGTCATGAAGCATGGAGGAATTTGCCTTGCTTGTTCCCTGACACAGATCACTTTCTTTCTCTACCAGAGTGATATCCAGATTGTACCTGCTAAGCTGACGCGCTATGGCAGATCCGATCACTCCGCCCCCGATAATGAGAACATCTGTATTCATTTCAGCGTTCGCCCCTTTCTGTCATTTATTAGATTTTTACAAGTTTCGCATATATATTAATTATACTATTACGAAAAAAGACGAACAACATTGAAAATAT
This sequence comes from uncultured Lachnospiraceae bacterium, assembly GCA_902783205.1. Next base: position 715 of record CACZQE010000184.1, read on the forward strand.
TTTCAATACTGTTCGTCTTTTTAATAATAATTGTTATAATTTTGTATTCTTTTTTACTTTTTCAAACAATTCTTCGGTTAATTCGGGATATTATCTGCCTGTTTCCTCCCTGTGAAGACGAAGAATTTCCATTCCCAGTTCATAATCGATGATCAGAACATCGATCAGCTTTCCTTTCAGGGCACTCAGCACCGTGTAGGCCTTGCCTATTCCCGACGCGATGGTAATCTTGGTCGGTATTCTCTTGAACTGGTCAAAATCAATGGAGATCATCCGGTCCACCAGGTCAGTTTCACACTGATTGCCATCCTTGTCAAAAAAGCGCAGGGCAATATCCCCCACCACATTTTTCTCCTGCAGGGCGGCCAGGTCTTCAGCCGACATAAAGCGGGGTCCGCCCAGGATGGAATTCATCTTCGGATAAAAGGAACCGGTTCCTGAAATGGAGATATTGATCTCATTGAACTTGTCATAGATCCTCTGAATATTCTTCTCGTGCTTGATGACGTCCGCCGCGGTCTTGGAGCTCATCAGAGCCTCAGTCAGCAGAGGATAGTTGGAACCGGAAAAGGCTTTGGCAATCCTGGATACCAGGGTGCGGACATCCAGTTCATTGTCCGCGCAGGCAATACTGCCATGAAGAGTGACGAAAGTCGCTCCCACTTTCTGGGCAGGGTTGAGATAATTGATCATCTGGTAGACTGTGCTTCCCCAGGTAATTCCCAGCACGTCATCTTCCCTGATAATCCGCTGCAGATACCGGGCTCCCTCCAGGGCAACCAGTTTTTTAACATTCTCCTCCTGCTGCTCCAGTCTCTCAGCCTTATTGTCATCGAAGTATACACCGGGTGCTATGATTGCCTCCTTGAGTCCGAATGTATTTCGGAGTTCCTCCTCCAGATGAATGCACTCCACATAAAGGTCGCGGATCACGAATTCCACGATCTTCTCTTCCTTGGCTTTCTTCAGGAGTCTGGACACGGTCGTTACCGAAATCTTCAGCTTCTCGGCAATTTCACTCTGGGATTTCCCCTCTATATAGTATAGATAAGCTGCTTTCAGCACCAGAAACATTGACTGATGATTATAACTTTCTGCCATGACATCCTCCTTCTGTGCCAATCCCCGGCAAAAGATAATAATTATTCCTGATTATAACTATTATCACATCATTGCAAAAACACTTCAATTATGAAAATATTTTCACTGTCATTCAGTCAATTTTATCCGGTCTTCAAAAAGAATCTATAAATAATCCTTCATTTCTTTCAGGGATTCATAAATGCAGGTAGGCTCTACATCCGACTCGGCAACAGTCTGCATGTCAGCCTCACCGGTCAGTACCAGGAAACCTTTTGCCCCGTTGTTGACGCCGGTCGCCACGTCTGTATATAAACGGTCTCCCACAAAGGCAATCTCTTCGCCCTTATAGCCTGTGATCTCCGTGATCATATCCACTGTTTCTTTCCAGGGTTTTCCCAGGAAACGCGGCTTAACACCGGTAGAATCGGTGATCAGGGCGCACATACAGCCGCAGTCAGGCATAAAGCCGTACTCTGTCGGGCAGTTGGTGTCCATGTGGGTGGCGATAAAGGGAACGCCGTTCCTTACATAATGGCAGATTCTGTCCAGTTTATGGTAGGTCAGTGTCGTATCAAAGCTCTGTACGCAGACATCCGGATCTTCCTCCACCAGGATCAGTCCTTTTTCCTTCCAGTTCTCCTCCAGGAGAGGGGTACCGTTCAGGTAGATCTTTGCATTCGGATAATTCACCTTAAGAAACTCTGCGCAGACGTCACCTGCTGTAACGACTTTATCTTCTTCAACATCCAGGCCCAGTTTGTGAAGCTTCTCGACATACACGGACGGCACTCTGGAAGCGTTATTGGTAAAGAATATAAAATCCCTGTCCTCGGATTCATCCACCTGGCGGATAAAATCAAAAGCTCCGTCGATCAGCTGGTCGCCAAGATAGACCGTTCCGTCCATATCAAGTACAAACAGTTTTACTCCTTTTAATGCTTCATTTTTCGGCAGACTCATTCTTTGCTCCTTTCCATTCTTTAATACCGGTGTCAGACGCCGGTATCAGCAGTCAGTCCAACAGTTAACAGGTTCGTTCGGAACACCGGACACAGAGGCGCTGCGTCCCGTATAAAACTCCTTGTATTTATATAAACAAGAATATCATGAAGCCCGCCCTTGTGTAAAGATTTTGTGGCCTTCATGTAATATGACGATTTTTTTACACTTATGACTTTCTAAACCCCCGGAAAAACTATATAATCATACATAGATACTTAAGAGAAAATGTAAGGAGTATTAATATGAACGGTGAAGACCGCAGAAAAGAAATCCTGGAAATACTCAGATCGGCCCGGGGGCCGGTTTCCGGGGCAGCTCTTGCCTCCCGCCTCCATGTCAGCCGCCAGGTGATCGTCCAGGATATTGCCCTGATCAGGGCAGGCAATCATAACATATATTCCACCAACCGGGGCTATCTTTTAAATGAACCTGACAGGATATCCCGGGTTTTCAAAGTCATCCACAAGGATTCGGAGACTGAGGAGGAGCTTCTCATGATCGTCGATCTGGGCGGATGTGTGGAGGATGTCTTCATTTACCATAAAGTCTACGGCGTCATGCGGGGTGAGCTGGGGCTCAAAACCCGCCTGGCTGTAAAGGACTACATGGAGATGATCAGCTCCGGCAAGTCCTCCCTTCTGATGAATGTCACTTCAGGTTATCATTACCACACGGTTTCAGCGGAGGACGAACGGACCCTGGATCTGATCCGGGACGCCTTAAAAGAGCGGGGATTTCTGGCCGGCCTTCAGGATTACGAACCGGTTGATTTCAGTGCCCAGGAGAAGAATCATGCTGATCGCGATTGATGTCGGAGGTACATTTATCAAATACGCGCAGGTCCTTGAGGACGGCTCTTTCGGAAAGAAGGGGAAAGTCCCCGCACCGGTGGGACCGGATGCGGATGCCGGCCGCTTTGCGGACGTCATCTGCAGTCTGGTTCGGGATCTGTCTTCGGAAGAAAAGCCGGAGGGTATCACTATGGCCCTGCCGGGCAGAATCGATGTGGACCGGGGTATCGTCTACGGCGGGGGCGGTCTGCCCTATCTGGACAAAATCCCCCTGGCAGATCTTCTGCACAGCCGTCCCGGTCTGGCTTCCCTGCCCATATCCATGGAGAATGACGGAAAATGTGCCGCCCTGGCGGAGGCCTGGACAGGCAATGCCAAAGATGCGGCAGACGCGATTGTACTGGTCTTCGGCACCGGGATCGGCGGCGGCATTATCAAGGACGGACAGATTCACAGAGGCAGACGCCTTCTGGCCGGAGAAATGAGCTTCCTGCTGATGGGAATGACCCGGGAAGACCTCAAGGCCTTCCCCTTCACTGGGGATCCGCCGGAAGATACCATCTATTATGAGTCCTATACGGCTTCCGCCCGCTGCTCTACCGGGTCGCTGACGGAAAAAGCCGCTCGCTTAAAGGGTATGCCTGTCGGAACTCTCTCGGGGGAAGACCTCTTTGTCATGGCAAAAGAAGGGGATGCCGATATAAAGGACCTTCTGGATGAAATGTATTTTCAGATTGCCCAGATGTGTTTAAGCCTTTATGTGGCTTTCGATCCGGATATCATCCTCATAGGCGGAGGGATCAGTGAGGAGCCGGCCTTTTTCGAAGGGATCGGCACTTATGTAGAAAAGCTGAAGGAAATCGACCCTGTCTACCGGAAGCTGAAGCTCGGACTATGCCGTTACAGAAATGATTCCAACCTGATCGGAGCCGTGCGCCACTTCCGCCTGCAGCACGGACAGCAATCTCTGAAAGAAGGAAAGGAGTTCCTATGAAAATAAATAAGCTACGTCCCCTGCCCCCCGACTTCCTCTGGGGCGCTTCCACCAGCGCCTACCAGGTAGAGGGTGCCAGCCTGACTCATGGCAAGGGTCCCAGCATCCAGGATGCCAAGACGGTCCCGGAGGGAACCAGCGGCCTGGAGGTCTGCGCGGACTTTTATCACCATTATAAAGAAGATATAGCGCTGATGGCGGAGATGGGTTTTAAAACCTTCCGTTTCTCCGTGGCCTGGACCAGGATTCTCCCGGAAGGCACCGGACCGGTCAATCCGGAAGGAATCACATTTTACGGCAAGGTGATTGACGAGTGCCTCCGGCACGGGATTGAGCCTCTGGTCACCATGTTCCACTTTGACATGCCTCTGGCCCTGGAGAAAAAAGGCGGCTGGTCTGACCGGGCATCTATAGACGCATTTGTGGAATTTGCCCGGATCCTCTTTGAAAACTACGGGGACAGGGTAAAATACTGGCTTACCATCAACGAGCAGAACATGCTGACCCTGGTGGGCGAAACCATCGGCACCTGCGATCTTACAGGTGTGGAAAACAAATACAGAAAGCTCTACCAGGAAAATCACCACATGCTGCTGGCACAGGCAAAGGTCATGAAACTGTGCCACCAGATGCTTCCCCATGCCAAGATCGGACCGGCGCCCAATATCAGCCTGATCTATCCGGCCAGCTGCCGTCCCGAAGACATCCTGGCTGCCCAGAACTTCAACGCCATCCGTAACTGGCTCTATCTGGACATGGCAGTCCATGGCGTCTACAACCATCTGGTCACAGCCTTTCTGGCCGAGCATGACGCCCTGCCGGAAATCCTGCCCGGTGACATGGAGATCATGAAAGAAGGACATCCTGATTTTATCGGGTTCAACTATTATTCCACGGCCACGGTCTGCGCCGACGACAGCACGGGCCGGGGTGTTCAGGCCAACCAGCAGAGCGGCGGCTACGAGCCTGGTGTCTACCGCTTTGAAGACAACCCCCACCTGCCCCACACGGCCTTCGGATGGGAGATCGATCCCGTCGGTTTCCGTGCTACCATGCGGGAAATCTACAGCCGCTACCGACTGCCCATGATCGTCACGGAAAACGGCCTGGGAGCCTATGACAAGCTGACGGAAGACGGCCGGATCCACGATGATTACCGGATTGACTACCTGCGGGCCCACATTGAGCAGATCCGCCTGGCATGGTCGGAGGGTGTCGAGATCATGGGCTACTGTCCCTGGTCGGCTATCGACCTGGTTTCCACCCATGAGGGCATGGTCAAGCGATACGGTTTCATCTATGTGGACCGGGAAGAATTCGACTTAAAGAGCATGGAACGCTACCGCAAGGATTCCTTCTACTGGTATCAGAAGGTCATCCGGACCAACGGAGCTGACCTTTCATAAAAATAAGGAGGCGTCACAGTTACGATTCTCTAATCATTGATCGTACTGTGGCGATCCTCCCATTCCTTCAATTCTGAAAAATTTACGTTAATATTTTTTAAAAAAGCCCTTATGTTCCATCATGGTAATTCTTTTCTTAATTTTTGATGGACATTCTCAAAAGCTTGTCATGTATACTTTTATCTTCGTGCTATTGTGATGGTATACATTTGCAGTTTTTCATGTATATATCATGTCATCAGTGTATTTGGTTATATTCTCCACTTCCTTTTTCATGGATAGGTATACAAAAGGTCTGCATTGATGGAGACAGGAAAAATAATTCATGTAAAAATGTACTGTGCTTATATCTTGATGGAGAGAATTTTTATCCTGTCATGTAAAAATCAGCTTTTAATAATAAGTGATGGAAACCTGCTTTAACAGTTCCCATCACTTAGAGCCACAATCCCTTATACAGTTTATATAGCTTTGTTATTCTTCAAAATCAGTAAATACCTCATCTCTGGTAACAATCAGAGGAACTCCTTTCTCAAGAGCTTCTCTGCCGTTTTTCTTTAAGAGGAGTGCTTCCTTTTCCTCATCGTAAAGGGGCTCTTTTGCCAGATCTCTCTGGGCGTAGCATCTGCCTGCCTTTTCCATGGCCTGCCTTAACCTGTCGGCTTCCTCTTCTCCTTTTCCGGAGTCGTAAAGGAGGAGATGGCG
>CACZQE010000185.1 GCA_902783205.1 uncultured Lachnospiraceae bacterium
ATGGAAACCGGCAAAATAATTCATGTAAAAATGAACTTCAGCTATATTTGATGGAAGGAATTTTAATATCGTCATGTAAGAATCAGTTTTTAATCATGATTGATGGAAAACTTCCCCAAGAACATGAAAAAGGGCTGTCCTGCTAATTGATGGTTAGCTGCGTTAACAGCTTCCATCACTTAGCAGGACAGCCCCTCAATGCCGTTTCCGGTGTTTATAATACTGCTTCTCTTCTTACTACAGCCCCAAAAGGTGCAAGAGAAAGCTTTGCGATCTTGAAGTACTGCTTTCCAAACGGAATGCCGATGATTGTGATGCAGAGGATGCAGCCCAGCAGGAAGTTCGTGAAAGCAAGTTCCATGCCGGATACCAGGAACCAGATTACGTTAAGAAGAAAAGATCCGGCCTTTCCCTCGTAATATACTTCTTTACCGAAAGGATTCAGTGAAATGGAAGCCAGTTTAAAACACTGTACTCCAACCGGAATCCCGATAATGGTAATGCACCATAAGCAGCCTGCCAGTATCCAGCCTAAAGCGCTGATCCATCCGCCTAATACTATCCAAAGAATGTTTCCTAATAATCTCATGTTTTTCCCTCCTTAAATTATCCAATTTGTTTTTTTGCTTGTTCTCTCTCAAAAACAAGGCCATTATAAACCATGAATAATCACAGAAGCGTCACACAGATTTATATTTTTACAAATCTGTTCTCCCACATGCTCTCAGGTGTATACTTTTCGTCTACGCAAAAGGGTATCAGAACATTTTACCCTCGTACTCGTATTCGGGCATGGAGTCAAAGTCATAGTCCTCCAGGTCATCCAGATTAACATTGGAAGTGCAGCCGATATGGAGCATGAGATTGGAATCTCCGTCTTCATCCACATGAACCAGAATGACCGGGATGCCTTTGCCATAAGCATAGCCGCATTCCCAGGATGTACCGGAATCGCTGTAGTTGCCGTCATAAACTGCCACTACTGCATCTGCACCGGCTATTTCTTCCAGATCCATTTCAAATACCTTCTCTGCCCATTCGTCGGATCCGACTTCACCGTCCACACTGTGCCGCATGGGGCTGAAAAATGTGATTCCCTTTTTTGTCAGAATTTCTTCAACCCGTTCAATATTTTTGATTTCCGTCTCATTGAAAAAGGGACCGGCCAGATATACATGCTTGACTTTTTTCGTTGCCTTTTCTTTTGCCTCCTGTTTTGTGCTTTCCTGCTGGACCGCTGCTTTTCCGCATCCCGAAAGGGCCGTTGCCGCCAGGACAGCAGCCAGGCAGTTCATAATCAGTCTCTTCTTCAATCTGATACGTGTCATTTTTTTCTCCTCTTTTGAATGTAAATTCCTCGCTGTTACGCTATATATAACTTTATATTTTCTTTATGATCTTAGCAGGCACACCGCCTACCACAGTATCCGCCGGGACATCCTTTACAACTACTGCTCCTGCCGCAACTATGGCATGGTCGCCGATTGTCACTCCGGAGCAGACCGTCGCATTTGCCCCGATCCAGACTCCTTTTCCGATATGGATCGGCGCCGGATGTAATGCCTGGCGTCTGGCAGGATCCATGTCATGGTTCAGTGTTGCAAGAACAACACCATGGCCTATCAGGGCTCCGTCATCAATGAATATTCCGCCCTGGTCCTGGAACTTGCATCCGGCATTGATAAAGACATTTTTCCCAAGGTTTATGTTCTTTCCGAAATCCGTATAGAAAGGCGGAAATAATCCGAAGCCCGGATCAACCGGCTTTCCGATCAGCTCGGAAAAGAGTTGCTGAAGTTCTTCCGGCTCATGGTAGCTGTTATTGATCTTCATGGTGATTTTCTGGGCCTGTCTGCTGTAGTAGCGCATGAGGTCGATGGCTTCCCTGTTCTCTCCAATCGTGTCACTTTCCTTAAAGTAGGTTAATAATTCCTGAAGTTCCATTGTGTTCTCCTTTGACGTCATTCATTCTTTGCCAATCATTTCATTTATGGTCTGATCCGTAGGCGGCCTGTCATAAGGCCACTCTATAAGCCGGATATTATTCTCCTTACACAGCTGTCTCTTCTGTTCGTCCAGTTCCTGCCTGTGGAGAAGAGCTTCTTCTCCACCGAAAAATTCCACCGGATGATAATGCTGTATCCCCTGGAATTCAATGGCTGTCTGAATTGAGGGAATGTAAAGATCCACGCTCTGTCTGCCCAGCCATTCGGGGCGGTACTGATATAAGGTGTCGGGATACTTTTCCCTGACCGCGTGGAAAAGAGACAGTTCATTTTTCCATTTGGGTTTGATGACTCCCTCTGAAGTCAGTTTTGTCCGGATCTTTGTCCGCTCCAGCCGCCAGTTTGTCTTATAGCCGTCTTTTTCTTCGTAAAGGCAAAGGTCATTGTACCACCATTGAAAAAAGGGCATGATGACCTTTGTCAGATTGAGGAAAAAGTCCAGTTCCGATGAAAAGTAACCGCATTCCAGTATGTGTTCAATGTTCCGCCTCACGTATACTGTCTTGGCAGGATTATGATAAAAAGGCAGATTTCCCTGATATCTTGCAAGCTGGTCCGGCAGATAAGGCGACCGGAGGACATGTCCGTCTTCCCACAGATGATTCTGGTACCAGGGCAGGGAATAATCATAGAGAGAGTATCCGCCGTACAGGTCCTGGTTTGCATTTGTATACAGCAGATGGTACATGAGAAGGACATCATCCATGTTTTTCTTGTCAAACACAGCCAGATAATGAATCTGCTCCTCATCAGGGAAGAGGTTGCAGACCGGATAGAAGGCTTCCGCCCGCCTGCATACTTCCCGGACGACAAAGAACTGGGTCGTATAGCTTTCCGGGAAGAGAAAACAGGCTTTACGGTCTGTATCCAGATCTTCAAACTGACTCATAAAGGCCTCTACATAGGGATTCTTTTCAAAATGTCCTGCCTTTTCGATCTTTTCTTTTGCCGCATGGCGATAGGGAAGATCCGACCAGGAGAGCTGGACCAGAAAACGTTCATAGCCTTCCGATATATACTCCTCCCTCACCTCATCGAAGTCTTTCTGATAGGATTCGTGGTCTTCAAGGAGCCGGTCAAGGGAGGCAAAGACTTTCATCTCATGATGCTGGGGATAGCGGTCCCAGAGCATATCCAGTCTGTCAAATGAAAAAGACAGCTTCGGTTTATTGTGAATGGGGGGGTAAGAATCCATGTCTTGTGTTCCCATGGTTACTCCTGTTTTATCATTTATAAGGCAAATCGGACGATCAGCCCGGCCAAAGCACAGACTGCCATCGCCAGGACTTCGCCTATAAAGAACCCTTTGATGTGAAATCTGTAATCATGATAGTCCTCGACCATATCCTCCGTGCCCCTGAAGACAAACCTCGGGTCATGGCAGAACCAGATGATATCCAGCACTATCACATCATAGAGATTTACAACCGTCCACAGAAAAAATCCTGACAGGAATGCCTCCCGGAAAGTCCTGCAGTCATTTACATATCTCAGCAGCAAACTTAGTATTATTACAAACAGCAAAGAGGCAGCTGCTTTTGCCGCTGCCTTGTTCTTCTGCGTCGGTATCCTGTCTTTGTATTCATCCAGTGTCTTTACCCGTTCCTGAATCTTTGGCGGGTAGTTATACAGTGTCCTGATGGGCTCTCTTGACATGATATAAACCATCAAAGTGAATGCCAGGCACAGGACAATACTTTCCATAATCAAAATCATCCGGTCTCACCTTCTCAGTCTTTGGTCAGCACTTTTTTCTGATATGCTTTCTTCCCGCAGCGGGGACATTTCATCCTTCTCGTCCTGCCGAAATGCGGGGCGAAAAACACGGCCTTCATGGTAGGCACATAGCGTTCTCCGCATTCCGGACATTCATAATATCCGGCACTCTGCTCGATTTTCAGTGCGGCAGTAGTTCCTGTCAGGAATAAAATCGAGCCGCCGCCAATCAGTATAACCCTCCACAAAAGGTCCTTTACGGCATAGGAACCTGCATAAATGCATATCAGGAAAGTCAGGGAGCTCCCTATACCGATAACCCATTCCAGGGAGAGGAGTTTCCGGTTGGCCTCTTCTTCCTGCTTTCTCAACTGCATGAGGTTTTCTTCCGCCATCTTCTTATATTCTTCCATTTCCAGCCGCTCCCCGCTCAGGAGTTCGTTGACATTGATCTTAAGGAGATCGCAGAGTTCAAGCATGATGGATGTGTCCGGCATGCTCTTGCCCGTTTCCCATTTGGAAACAGCTCTGTCCGTGATGTTCAGTTTTTCTGCCAGGGCAGCCTGTGTCAGTCCCTGTGCTTTTCGTTGTTCCTGAATGAATTTTCCGATTTTGATCTGATCCACGAGGAGCACCTCCTTTCATGAAGGATTATAAGGGGCAGACAGAAGAAATAACACACACTGCCGGTTGATTTTACCCTTTTCAGGTCTCTCAACTGCCGGTTGATATCCTCATATCTGCTTTCTCACGACAGCGTACTCGTCCCCATTCCTGTAATAGGGACAGGATTTTCTGTTTTCCTGCATGATGCGGTAGTAATCGTCCTCATCCATCTGGCAGTCGCAAACATATTCCTCATAATCTTCATCATATACATAATATGCACATGTCAGGCACTGGTTATCCATCAATCTTCTCCTGTCAAATGTACTGTCTGATATGTATGTCCTGTTGCCGGCAGAAATTTCTCTATCACGTCAGCTGTCTTCATTTTCAGACTGGATGTGCAGACGCAGGGATGGCAGCCCAGCCAGGGGTCTTTCAGGACATCTTCGTCTATAAGAAGCTGTACTTCATGGTCTTTGTCGTTCATCAGGCCCATGATACTGACTGCCCCGGGCTCTATGTCCAGATATTTGAGCATTGCCTGAGCGTCCGCGAAGGAAAGTCTGGCTGAATTGATCTGCTTTGACAGTTCCTTTGTCTTGAATTTCTTGTCTCCCGGCATCATGAGCAGATAGAACTTTGTCTTCTGCCGGTTACAGAGAAAAAGATTCTTGCAGATTACCACCTCAAGAATCGCATCTATCTCATTGCAGGCTTCCATGTTGTCGGCCGCTTCATGGTCCGTTCTCATATAGCTGATTCCCAGCCCGTCCAGAAAGTCATAGGTCCTGATCTCCCTGGGCAGCCTGCCGTTTAAGTCTTCCGGTCTTCCTTCATATAATTCCATTCCGGTCTCCTTTGTATGTTATTATCCTGGTTTCTTGCCAATCATTTTTATTATGGATTTTTCCGGGCTGGCCGGATACAGTTGCTTCATCCGGTCATAAATCCGCTGCCAGGAGGCCCCCGGACTTTCATTATAGGCAGCGGTCACTTTTTCATATCCCCACACGGCTTCAGGGGGAAGGAGGATGGATACAGGCATGCCGTATTCCATTCCTTTTTTACTGACCCTGCGGCGGAAATCCGTAATCACCAGATAGGTCTGCATCTGCAGGCCTGTGATGATTCCGGGGAAGTTCTTTTCCCCCTTCTTTCCGAATCCGGCCTTTTTCTTAAGGTCGGTGGACAGAATCTGCACATTTGGAAATGTCATGTCGCCGTCTTGGTCTTTTCCGGTCAGGAGGTCCATGATGCTTTTCTCCCGGCGGTTTGCCAGACCGTCTTCCCATCTGGCATCGAAATCATAGCCATTTCTCCGGGCATTGGCAAAGTAAGGCAGCCATTCCGGGCTGATGAATCCGGCCTTCTTGTCAAAGAATTTCCCGTAAGCAAGCAGGTGGCTTGCGGCTATGGTCTCCCGCCAGACCCAGGGGTCCTGTTCGGGGTCCCCGGTCCACCAGAAAAGGGGAGAAACGCCTTCCTCTGCGGAGAAGCCGGGGATCTCATTGGCAAACAAAGGCAGGAATCCCACTTCTTCAACGTATTCTATTAACTCATACCATGAGCGGATCC
>CACZQE010000186.1 GCA_902783205.1 uncultured Lachnospiraceae bacterium
GATGCCGCCAGGGCGTATTCCCTGGACAAGGCCAACGGGGAGAGTACGGGGAAACATTTTGAAGCCCTCAATATCCGTACCGGAGATGAGATTGAGAATCTGTGCTTTATCATGAAGGATATGGAGAATGATCTTGCTGATTACATCAGGGATCTGACCCGTGTGACGGCAGAAAAGGAGAGAATCCACACAGAGCTGTCACTGGCCGGCAAGATTCAGGAGAGTATGATTCCCAGTATATATCCTGCCTTTCCGGATATGCCGGAGTTCGATCTTTACGCCACGATGGATCCGGCCAAAGAAATCGGCGGTGATTTTTATGATTTCTTTCTCCTGGACGAGGACCACCTGGCTCTGGTGACGGCGGATGTATCCGACAAGGGTATTCCCGCGGCGCTGATGATGATGTCAACCAAGATTCTGCTCCAGAATGTTACCAAGCTGGAGCGGTATTCGCCGGCGGCTGTGCTTGAGGTTGTCAACAGAGAGATATGCTCCAATAACAAGACGGAAATGTTCGTTACGGTATGGCTGGGTATCCTGGAGATCTCAACAGGAAAACTCAGGGCGGCAAGCGCGGGACATGAATATCCGGCACTCCAGCAGGACGGCGGAGACTTTACACTTTATAAGGATAAACACGGATTTATCCTTGGCGGTCTGGAAGATGCCCGTTACCGGGACTATGAAATTGTACTTAAGCCGGGTGACGCCCTTTTTGAGTATACGGACGGGGTGACAGAAGCGGCTGATTCTGAAGAAGAACTGTTCGGGACAGACAGAATGCTCCGGGCACTCAACCTGGATCCAAATGCGGAAGCAGGCCGGATCCTGCAGAATGTAAAGCAGGAGATAGAACGGTTTACCGGAGATACGATGCAGTCAGATGACCTGACAATGCTTTGCCTGCGTTATAAAGGTAAGAACGCCGGCAGTGAGGATGCGATATGAAAGAGATAAAAAGCAAGTACCAGGAAGGAACACTGACCATATACTTATCAGGCTATGTTGATTCCACCAACGCGGCTCAGCTGGGCAAGATCCTTTTTGACAAAGTCGATGAGACAAAACCTGAAAAGCTGGTCATTGACGCGTCAGAGCTGGAGTACATATCCAGTGCGGGACTGAGGACTCTGCTCCGCCTGCGCAAACGGTTTAAAAACTTTCGCATTACAGGGGTCAATACGGAAGTCTGGGAAATCTTCGAGATGACAGGTTTCATCCAGATCATGGATGTGGAGAAGGCCTACCGGACAGTTTCCATTGACGGCTGCGAGGAAATCGGCCGGGGAGCAAACGGAAGTATCTACAGGATCGACGGAGATACGGTGGTAAAGGTTTATCACAATCCTGATGCCCTGGACGAGATCAAACATGAGAGAGAGGTGGCCAGACTGGCCCTGGTTCTCGGTATCCCTACGGCCATTTCCTATGATGTGGTAAAAGTCGGCAACAGTTACGGTTCAGTATTTGAACTCCTGAACGCAACCTCATTTTCCAAAATCCTTGCTTCCGATCCTGAAAAGATGGACTGGTGCGTCAGCGAGTATGTGAAGCTTATGAAAAAGATTCACAATACCCTTGTACCCGAGGGTATGCTGCCTGACCTGCGGGAGACAGTCATTTCCTGGGTAGAGTTCATACAGGACTATATCCCGGAAGAAGAAGGAAAGAAGCTTATGTCCATGACTCTGGCCATCCCCGAGGATGACCATATGGTACATGGAGATTATCATACAAAGAATGTGGAGCTGGCAGGAGACGAGGTTCTTCTGATTGATATGGACACGATGGCGGTCGGCAATCCCATATTTGAACTGGCATCCATGTACAACGCGTTTATCGGTTTCGGAGAGACCGATCACACTAAGGTAAAGGAATACCACGGTTTTGACTATGAAGTCGCCGGAACTTTCTGGAATAAGGTCCTGAGAGCTTATCTGAATACAGATGACGAGGAGTTTATCAAAGAAGTTGAAAACAAAGCCAGAATCATCGGCTACACCCGTATGATCCGCAGACAGATCAGAAGAGGCCTTCATGAGACAGAGGAAGGAAAACGGGCTGTCGAGCACTGGAGGAAGGAACTGATCGAACTGATCGATGTCACGGATTCACTGTGTTTTGATCTCAAAGAGATTACAGTGGAAGCGGATGCTGCCAATCTGGGGAAAATCATGAAATTTGTCTCTGACCGTCTGGAAGAAGTTGGCTGTCCCCTGAGGAGCAAGATGAAAATAGAGGTCTCTGTGGAAGAGGTTTTTGTCAATATAGCAAGTTATGCCTATGAGGGAGGATCCGGAGATGTCAGCCTCCGTCTGGAGGTGGAGGGAAATCCTCCTACGGCCGTCCTTACATTTAAAGATTGCGGAAAACCTTATAATCCCCTTGCAAAGGAGGATCCTGACGTGGACCTTCCCGCTGACGAGAGAGAGATCGGCGGGCTGGGTATTTTCCTGATTAAGAAGTCTATGGATCAGATACACTACGAATATGCCGAGGGACAGAATATTCTTGAGATGAGGAAGGAGATTTAGTTATGCCTTATCAGGAGATTGACCTGCATATGCATACTACCGTGTCAGACGGGACCGACAGGCCGACTGACCTTCTGAAGCTGATCATGGATAAGGGTATCGATCTGTTTTCGGTCACTGACCATGACGGTATCCTCGGATGCAGTCAGATTCTTGACGAGCTTTCTTCTCTGAAAAAAGAGGCAGGAGAGGAGACAGACAGGTCCCTGCCCGGTTTTATCACCGGAGTGGAGTTTTCCTGCAGAGACTCTGAGGGAAAGTACCATATACTGGGCTACGGTTATGATCCGGAAGCCGGGCCGATCAACGAGGTCGTAGATTATGGACGACAGATCCGGGTAGAGAAGGTATCCGGACGGCTCCGTTTTCTGGAAGAAGAGTTCGGCTTTACATTCAGCCCGGAAGAAAAGGAAGAACTCTTTAATATGTATAATCCCGGAAAGCCCCACATTGCCAACCTGATGCTGGCTCACGGCTATGCCGGAGACAGAAAAGAAGCCTTTACCAGGTACCTGAATAAAAAGAAGTTTCCCAATATGTTTATCAGTCCTCAGGATGCCATCAGAGGTATCCTGGACAGCGGCGGTATTCCCGTCCTGGCTCATCCCGTCTATGGAAGCGGAGATGATCTGATCATGGGACAGGATATGGAAAACCGCCTGCGGCACCTGATGGAAATGGGCCTTGCCGGTGTGGAAGGATACTATTCCACATATACAAAGAAAATGCATAAGGAAATACTGGACTTTGCCGACAGGTTCGGCCTGTATGTGACGGCGGGCAGCGACTATCACGGCAGTAATAAACTGATAGAACTGGGAGAAAACGGTCTGGATAAAGACCCTGAAGGAATGAAGCGGCTGGAACGCTTTCTCAATGATGTGACTATCAGTTAGAACAGACTTGCGAAGGAGAGACCATGCCTACAACATATACACATTTTGCTTATGGGAGAGATGTCTTTGACTTGCTTCCCGGGCCGGTACAGGAAGACCTCCGGCCCTATATTCATTTTTATGACATCGGTGTTCACGGACCGGATATCCTTTTCTATTACCGGTCTTTCCGGAGGAATTCCGTTAACCAGTATGGTGTCAAGGTCCATCATGAGCCGGCCGCAGTCTTTTTCCGGCATGCCATGAAAGAGTACCTGATTCAGGGATGCCGGCCGGAAGCCAAAGCTTATCTTGCAGGTTTCATGACCCATTTCATTCTGGACAGTACCTGTCATCCCTATATCCGGCGGCAGATTCGGCGGACAGGGATATCCCACACGGAGATTGAGACGGATTTTGACGCGGTCCTGATGGAGGAGGATGGCAAGAATGCAAGAAAATACCACACAGCCAGGCACCTGAGAACATCCGGTAAATACACAAGGATCATCGCCCCTTATTTTCTCAAGACTCCGGGTCAGATCAGGGAAGGTCTGATCGAAATGAAGTTTGTTCTTAACAGGGTCTTCCATACCCGGTTCGGGACCAGACGTTTCATTGCTTCCATGATCAGCCGCTGGTTCATACCGGGACTCAAGCTTCCGGCCTATTATGTAAAAAAGAAAGTCAATCCGGGAAACAAGGAGACATTGGAGCATCTGAACCGGCTTTATAATTCTTCCCAGCAGGAATGCGCCGATATGATCTGCCTTCTTTTGAAAGCCCTGGATGCGCAGGATGAGGCATTTTTAGATAACGATCGCCTGAAAAGGACATTTTCATGAAAGGATACCCTATGAAAAAAGCAAGAAGGATACTTTGGATCATGCTGGCTGTCTGTCTGGCAATGACACCGGCCGGGGCATCGGCAAAGGTTA
>CACZQE010000187.1 GCA_902783205.1 uncultured Lachnospiraceae bacterium
CAGAGGATCTCGGAGCGGACCAATTTTGACCTGGATATGCTGCGGGAGACCGGATTCTGCTCCGGTATTGAGAACTATTCCAGACATCTGACGGGTCTGGCGCCGGGCCAGGCTCCCTATACACTGATGGATTTCTTCGGTGATGATTTCCTCATGATCGTGGATGAGTCCCATATCACCGTGCCCCAGGTGCGTGGCATGTACGCCGGCGACCGTTCCAGGAAGCAGACCCTGGTGGATTACGGTTTCCGTCTGCCCTCGGCCCTGGATAACCGGCCTCTGAATTTTACGGAGTTCGAAGAGAGAATCGATCAGATGCTCTTTGTCTCCGCCACGCCCAATGTATATGAGTCGGAGCATGAGATGCTCCGGGCAGAACAGATCATAAGGCCTACCGGCCTTCTGGATCCGGAGGTGGAGGTGCGGCCTGTGGAGGGACAGGTCGATGACCTGATCACCGAGATCAATAAAGAAGTGGAAAAGAAGCATAAGGTCCTGGTCACCACCCTGACCAAGCGGATGGCGGAGGATCTGACTTCTTATATGAAGGATCTGGATATCCGGGTCAGGTATCTGCACTCTGATATTGATACCCTGGAGAGAATAGAGATCGTAAGAGACCTGCGGATGGATGTCTTTGACGTCCTGGTGGGCATCAACCTCCTGAGGGAGGGGCTGGACATTCCGGAGGTGACCCTGATCGCCATACTGGATGCCGACAAGGAAGGTTATCTCCGGTCGGAGACTTCCCTGGTACAGACCATAGGAAGGGCCGCCAGAAATGTGGACGGCCACGTGATCATGTATGCGGATACCATCACCGGTTCCATGGAGGCGGCCATACGGGAAACCGGGCGGCGGCGGGCGATCCAGACCGCCTACAATGAGGAGCACGGTATTACGCCAAAGACTATTGAGAAGGCTGTACGCGACGTGATTTCCATTCTTGCGGACGGTGAGGAGTCCAGGAAGGACGGCCGCCTGAAGAAAGATGTGGAGTCTATGGATCGCAAGGAGTTAAAGGAAACAATCGCTTCCCTGACAAAGAAGATGAACCGTGCTGCCGCCGAGCTTAACTTCGAGGATGCGGCGGCTTACAGGGACCAGCTTAAAGAATACAAAATCGCTCTGCGGGACTATGACCGCTGAGAGCGGGAGATTTACAGCATATGAAAAAGAGTGAGAAAGAATACATCAGAATCCGGGGCGCCCGGGAGCATAATCTGAAAAGTATTGATATAGACATTCCGCGGAATGAATTTGTCGTCCTGACAGGCCTGTCGGGATCCGGCAAGTCTTCCCTGGCATTTGATACCATATATGCCGAGGGTCAGAGAAGGTATATGGAGTCTCTTTCCTCCTATGCCCGCCAGTTTCTGGGCCAGATGGAGAAGCCGGATGTGGACGATATCCAGGGGCTTTCCCCTGCCATCTCCATCGATCAGAAGTCCACTAACAGAAATCCCAGGTCCACGGTGGGGACCGTGACGGAGATCTATGACTATCTCCGTCTCCTTTATGCCAGGATCGGAATACCCCACTGCCCCAAGTGCGGCAGGGTGATCGAACGGCAGACGGTGGACCAGATTGTGGATATTCTGATGAAGAAACCGGAAAGGACCAGGCTCATGTTGCTTGCGCCCGTGGTGCGGGGCCGCAAGGGCGAGCACGCCAAGGTCCTGAATGACGCCAGAAAGAGCGGCTATGTCAGAGTCCGGGTGGACGGAATCCTCTATGATCTGTCCGAGGAAATCAGCCTGGAGAAGAATAAAAAGCATACCATAGAGATCGTTGTGGACCGTCTGGCGGTCAGAGAAGGAATCGAAACGCGCTTAAGTGATTCCATCGAGACTGTCATGGGTCTTACCGGAGGTCTTCTTACCGTGGAGATCGTCGGTGAAGAAAGCATCACATTCAGCCAGAGCTTTTCCTGTCCCGACTGCGGGGTAAGTATCGAGGAAATCGAGCCCAGAAGCTTTTCTTTCAACAATCCCTTCGGAGCCTGCCCCTCCTGTCACGGACTGGGCTTTAAGATGGAATTTGACGCGGATCTGATGATCCCCGACAGATCCGTCAGTATCGCGGACGGGGCCATCACGGTAATGGGATGGCAGTCATGCACCAATCCCAAGAGTTTTACCTATGCCCTCCTGGATGCCCTTTCAAAGGAGTACGGATTCGATCTGAATATGCCTTTTGAGGACATGACGGAGGAGGCGCAGAATATCATTCTCTACGGAACCGGGGGCAGGGAGGTCAGTGTCCGTTACAAGGGACAGAGGGGAGAAGGCGTCTATGACGTTGCCTTCGAAGGTCTTCTCCGAAATGTGGCCCGCCGTTACCGGGAGAATCACTCTGACCGTCAGAAGGAAGAGTATGAGAAGTTTATGACAGTAACCCCCTGTGACGCCTGCAAGGGCATGCGGCTGAAGCCGGAGTCCCTTGCCGTGACAGTCGGAGATTACAATATTTATGAATTGACCAGTCTTTCCGTTAAAAGGCTGCACAGATATTTTGTGGACGAGCTTTCCCTGACAGACCGGCAGCAGGTCATCGGTAAGCAGATTTTAAGAGAGATCCGGGGCAGGGTAGGCTTCTTAAACGACGTAGGACTTGATTACCTTAAGCTTTCCCAGCCGACAGCGACCCTGTCAGGCGGAGAGGCCCAGAGGATCCGTCTGGCCACCCAGATCGGTTCCGGCCTGGTGGGAGTGGCATACATCCTTGATGAGCCCAGTATAGGACTTCATCAGCGGGATAACGACAAGCTCCTGTCTGCCCTTAAGAGACTCAGGGATCTGGGCAATTCCCTCGTGGTGGTGGAGCATGATGAAGACACCATGCGGGAAGCTGATTATATCGTGGACATCGGTCCCATGGCCGGAGATTTCGGCGGAGAGGTGGTGGCTGTGGGAACCGCAGAGGATATCATGAACACGCCGGAGTCCATTACCGGAGACTATCTGGCCGGGAGACGGATCATCCCCCTGCCGGAGTCCCGCAGGCAGCCGCAGGGATGGCTGACCGTGACCGGCGCTTCGGAGAATAATCTCAAGGGAATCGACGTGAAGTTTCCCCTTGGCGTCCTGACCTGCGTAACCGGCGTATCCGGTTCCGGCAAGAGTTCCCTGGTCAATGAGATTCTCTATAAGAAGCTGGCCTGTGTCCTCAACCGGGCCCAGATCAAACCGGGCCGGCATAAAAAGATTATCGGCGCGGACCAGCTGGATAAGATCATCAACATAGACCAGTCACCCATCGGAAGGACACCCCGTTCCAACCCCGCCACTTACACAGGCGTTTTCGATCATATCCGCGAGCTTTTCGCCATGACAAAGGATGCCAAGGCAAGGGGATACAACAAGGGCCGTTTCAGTTTCAACAAAAAGGGCGGCCGCTGCGAAGCCTGTGCGGGTGACGGTATCATAAAGATTGAAATGCATTTCCTCCCCGATGTCTATGTGCCCTGCGAAGTCTGCCAGGGCAGACGCTACAACCGGGAGACCCTGGAAGTACGTTACCGGGGAAAGAATATATTTGACGTTCTGGACATGACAGTGGATGAAGCCTGCAGCTTCTTTGAGCATGTGCCCATGATCCGCCGCCGGATCGAGACCATCCGCGATGTGGGTCTTGGCTATATCAAGCTGGGCCAGCCTTCCACCACTCTTTCGGGCGGAGAAGCCCAGAGGGTAAAGCTGGCGACAGAGCTGTCCAGACAGAGCACGGGACGGACCATCTATGTGCTGGATGAGCCGACGACAGGTCTGCATTTTGCGGACGTGGACAAGCTGGTGGCCATCCTGCAGCGGCTGACGGAAGGCGGCAACACGGTGGTGGTTATTGAGCACAATCTGGAAGTAATCAAAACCGCGGACTATATCATTGATATGGGGCCGGAAGGCGGAGACGGCGGAGGAACCGTTCTGACCTGCGGCACTCCGGAAGAAGTGGCCGGGGTGGAAGAGTCCTATACCGGCCAGTATCTGAAACGGTATCTGAAGCGTGTCAGAGAAGGCGCAAAAGAACCGGGAGCATAAAGGATGGAAAAGAAGAGTGAATGGATGAAGGTCCTGCTGGTCGGGGCAAATGTGAATCATGATCCGGACTTTGAGAGCAGTCTGGCTGAACTTGCCCTCCTGGCTGAAGCCTGTGAGCTGGAAGTCGTGGGCGTGGAGCGTCAGAATGTATCCCAGGTTAACACAGGCGTTTTCGTGGGTAAGGGAAAAGTAGACGAGATCAAAGCCCTGGCCCACATGCTGGAGGCGGAGGCGGTGGTTTTTGACAATGCTCTGTCACCCATGCAGCAGAGGAACCTTTCAGAGATAATAGAAAGACCGGTCTATGACAGGACCTACCTGATCCTTGAGATATTCTCCCGCAGGGCTAAGACCAGGGAGGCTCAGATTCAGGTGGAATGCGCAAGACTGGAGTACGAGCTGCCCAGACTGACAGGTCTGGGAGCAGTACTGAGCCGGCAGGGAGGCGCTTCGGGCGCCCTGTCCAGCAAAGGTGCCGGCGAGAAGAAGCTGGAGCTGGACCGCCGTAAGATCCGCCGCCGCATTTCAGAACTGAAAAAGGAACTGAAAGAGGTCGGCAAGAACCGGCAGACCCAGAGAAAGCGCCGACTGGACCAGGGGATTCCCCAGGCAGCCCTGGTGGGTTATACCAATGCGGGAAAATCCACCCTGATGAATGCTTTTATTGACCGTTACAGCGGCGAAGAAGGAAAGAAAGTTCTGGAAGAAGATATGCTTTTTGCCACTCTGGATACGACTATCCGGCGGATCGAGCTGCCGGACAGCCGGGCTTTTCTTCTGTCTGATACAGTAGGATTTATCAACCGCCTTCCCCACAATCTGGTGGAGGCATTCCACTCCACCCTTGAGGAAGTCTGTTACGCGGACGTCCTGATCGAGGTGGTGGACTATTCCGATCCCCATTATCCGGATCAGATGCAGGTAACCGGCCAGACTCTGAAGAGTCTGGGGGCGGATGATATTCCCTGCATCCACGTTTTTAACAAATGTGATCTTGCAGGACCGGAAGAAATTCCCTTCTCCCTGCCCAAAGTCAGGGACCGGTCCATCTATATGGCGGCCGGAAAGGGAATCGGAATCGAAGAACTGACAGAAATGATTGCGGATATTCTTTTTAAGGATTATGTGACCTGTACCATGTTGATTCCCTACACAGAAGGAGCGGCAGCCAGTTATTTCAATGAGAATGCATCCCTTATATCCACGGAGTATCTGGCGGAGGGTACAAAGATCACCATGCGGTGTCTTTACCGCGACCTGCAGAAGTATAAAGAGTACCTGGTCTGACAGAAGGAGGAGACTGATATGCATCACGAAAAAGTAATTGTGATTGACTTTGGCGGACAGTATAACCAGCTGGTGGCAAGAAGAGTACGTGAAAACAATGTATACTGTGAGATCTTTTCCTACCGGACAGATATAGAAGAGATACGCCGGATGAATCCCAAAGGGATCATATTGACCGGAGGCCCCAACAGCTGCTATGAAGAGGGAGCACCCACCTGCAGCAGAGATCTTTTTCAGATGGGGATACCTGTACTGGGCCTCTGCTATGGCGCCCAGCTGATGATGCATGTTCTGGGAGGAAAGGTTGAAAAGGCCCAAGCCCGGGAGTACGGGAAGACGGTCGTGGAGGTCAACACCTCCTCACCCCTCTTTCAGGGAATCGAGCCCATGACCATCTGCTGGATGAGTCATTTTGACTATATCAGCCGGCCGGCGCCGGGATTTACACCTGTCGCTTCTACGGCCAACTGTCCCGTGGCGGCAGCCCAGGACAGAAAGCATGATCTTTATGCCATCCAGTTCCATCCGGAAGTTCTGCATACAGAAAGAGGCAAAGAGATTCTGCGGAACTTTGTTTACGGAATCTGCGGCTGCAAGGGAGACTGGCGGATGGATGCCTTTGCCGAATCTTCCATCAAAGCCATTCGGGAGAAGGTAGGAGACGGCAAAGTTCTCTGTGCCCTTTCGGGCGGCGTGGATTCCTCCGTGGCAGCGGTGATGCTTTCCAAGGCGATCGGAAAGCAGCTGACCTGTGTCTTTGTGGACCACGGCCTGCTCAGGAAAAACGAAGGCGATGAAGTGGAGGCCGTATTCGGACCGGATGGCCCCTATGAGCTCAATTTCATCCGGGTCAATGCCCGCCACCGCTTCTATGTGAAGCTTGCGGGAGTTCAGGAACCGGAGATGAAGCGGAAGATCATCGGAGAAGAGTTCATCCGGGTCTTTGAAGAGGAAGCAAAGAAGATCGGGGCGGTGGATTACCTGGTACAGGGAACCATCTATCCCGATGTGGTAGAGAGCGGATCCGGCGGAGAGTCGGCGGTCATCAAATCCCATCATAATGTGGGCGGCCTGCCTGACTATGTGGATTTCAAAGAAATCATCGAGCCTTTGCGGGACCTTTTTAAGGATGAAGTAAGAAAAGTAGGACTGGAGCTGGGTATTCCGGAGCGGCTGGTATTCCGTCAGCCTTTCCCGGGACCGGGACTGGGTATCCGGATCATCGGCGATGTCACGGAAGATAAAGTCCGTATCGTCCAGGACGCGGACGCCATTTTCCGGGAGGAAGTGGCAAAGGCGGGACTTGACCAGAGCCTGGACCAGTACTTTGCGGCCCTGACCAACATGCGGTCTGTCGGTGTCATGGGAGATGAGAGAACTTATGACTATGCAGTGGCTTTGCGTGCTGTAAAGACCATTGACTTTATGACGGCAGAGGCTGCCGACATCCCTCATGAAGTCCTTCTTACTGTCATGAACAGGATCATCAATGAGGTAAGAGGCGTAAACAGGGTATTCTATGACCTGACCAGCAAACCGCCGGGAACCATAGAGATGGAATGACAGGAAAAGGCTTCACACATTTATAAATCATAAGAAATAACAAAATCCGCGGCCGGGTGATTTCACATGGCTGCGGATCTTTTTACAGACATTAACCTATTGACACAGTAGGTGTATGGAGAATATAATTCCCCTATGATTTTAAGAAACAGGATACTTTAAATATAAAAGGAACCGGGTGTTAAATATGGCTAAAGTAATTGCAGGCATGTCAGGCGGCGTGGACAGCGCTGTTTGTGCCTATCTGCTTAAAAAGGAAGGACATGATGTAACAGGAGTCCTGCTCCGGACTACATCGGCAGAAAACAGGTGCTGTGAGATAGATGATGCGAGAAGAGCCGCATGGGAAATAGGGATTAAATTCTATACACAAAACTGTATATCTGATTTTGACAATAAAATAATGGATCCTTTTATCAGAGATTATTTAAGGGGTGTCACACCCAATCCGTGTGTACTTTGCAACCCTCTGATCAAATGGGAAAGACTGCTCTTTTATGCGGATATCCTGAAAGCCGATTACATAGCTACGGGACATTACGCTTCCATTGTGAAAAAAGATAACGGCAGATATACCGTTAAGAGGGCGTCCCAGGCAGCAAAAGATCAGACCTATATGCTTTACAGACTCAGCCAGGAACAGCTGAGAAGAACATTGATGCCGCTTGGAGATTTCAGTAAGGAAGAGGTCAGAGAGATCGCAAGAAAAGCCGGACTGCCGGTTGCGGAGAAGAAAGATTCCCAGGAAATATGTTTTGTCACAAAAGGGAACTACGCTGATTTTATCGAAAAGAAGGCCGGGGGGACTTCTCCTGAAGGGAATTTTGTTGATGAATCCGGACTGATATTGGGAAAGCATAAAGGGATCATCCACTATACGGTGGGCCAGAGAAAAGGCCTTGGCCTGGCCCTGGGATATCCTGCATATGTTAAGGAAATACGTGCCGGAGAGAATGAAGTGGTAATTGGCAGAGAGGATTCCCTCTATAGCAGAGAGATCATTTGTCAGGATCTGAACTTTATGAGTATAGACGGACTGAAAACCGGTGAAGAGACAGAAGGACTTGTCAAGATTCGTTATCATCACAATGGACAGCCGGCAAAAATCATCATGCCGGAGGATAATAAAGTGAAGATAATCTTTGACGAGCCCGTAAAGGCAGCTTCACCGGGACAGTCGGCAGTATTTTATGATGAAGAAGGCTGCGTAATCGGCGGGGGCATTATTTCGAGGGTTTGAGGTAAGTTCTGGCCTCGGTAAATCCCTGGCCCCTGACTTCTTTGACCTGGGTGATGGTGATGAATGCTTTGGGATCAATGTCATGAATCATGGTCGTGGCACTGTAAAGCTTACGCTGGGGAATGACGCAGAGAACAGCTTCCTGCCTTTCCGCGAGGAGTCCGGTTTCGATCAGGGTCATGGTTACACCTGCCTCCAGGTCTTTAAGAAGCATCCCGCGGATCTCTTCGTATTTTTCCGAGATTACATAGAGCTGAATCTGAGCCTTGCCCAGAATCATTGCTTTATCCAGGACAATACTCTCAAGGACCAGGACGATGATTGCCAGGAGGATTTTTTCCGGAGTGGAAAAGAGTGCCTGCCAGCCGATAATGATAAAGTCGCAAAGGTATACGAAGATTGCCACGGGCAGATGGAAGATCCGCTGGAGGATCAGGTTGACCACATCTATGCCGCCGGTGGAAGAACCTACCCGCATGACCAGGCCCAGGGCCACACCCAGAAGGCATCCGGCAAAAATAGCTGCCACAAGGGGATCGTCCGTCATGGTATGTATGCCGGGAATCCGCTGGAAGAAACCCAGGAAGACGGGGTAGAGAAAGGAGCTGGCTACTGTGGTCAGGGCAAATTTCTTTCCCAGTACGGCCAGTCCCAGCAGGAGGAGGGCCAGGTTCAGGACCAGAATACAAAGAGAGACATCCAGAGTCGGAAATAGCTTGTGAAGCACTATACCGATTCCGGTTGTCCCTCCTACGATGATATCGTGGGGGAGAATGAAAGCGGCCACAAGAAAGGCCAGCAGTCCATTCCCCGCCAGGATGCAGACAGAAGTAAAAAAAGCTTTTTTCCAGGTTTTATCATAAGGTCTCATAAGTAGTCACCCTATCTGTTATTTTGTTTTCAGTTGATATTTTCAGTTAATATAGTATACGTTGCCGTCCTCGTCGTAAACGACCCTCCTGCCGGAGGAGCAGGCGCCCAGTATGATAAAGGGCATCAGGATAATGGCGACACCGAAGCTGAAGGCGCATAAGACAAGCGCCGTTACAAATACGGAGCTGAGCAGCTCGTAGGCTGCGGCTATGATCCCCAGAACCGGTCCGTTCACCGCGATGTTACTGACGATCACGGAGAGAAGTACACTGAAGGACCAGACGATAAAGGCGACCGGGATCAGAACCAGGATCATGATCAGAAGAAAAAGAAAGACCGCCTTGAACCGCATTGCCCCGTGGGTACGGAAGATCAGGGAGAAAGACCGGCCTACGATCCCCTGGTCAAATATCTGTATCTTCAGAAAGATTGTCAGGGCGATCAGAAAATATCCGGCAATGGTTACAATGATCTTGTCTCCTATACTGCAGGTCTTGTAGATGGTCCTTGTAAGTCTTGCAGGCAGCATATAGGCGGACAGAACGATCATGACAGCCAGTCCGAATACGGCGATCCGTCCCAGGAGAGGTGCCACATTTTCAAACATGCCCAGTTCATAGATTTTCTGAGTTACGATCGCTGCGTAGCCGTCCATATTTGAAAGATCAATTTCAAATAAAAAGATTACCCCCATGATCAGTGCAAGGGCGATCGGGATACAGATCAGTGCCTTGATCATCCTTCCGGCCATGCTGATCGCTTTTCCTTTGGGACCTGCAGACCCTGCCGGTCCGTTCGGTCCGGCTGCACGATTCGGCCCTGCCGGAGCCGGTCCCGGTGGAGTCGGTCCGGGCGAAGCCGGACGCGGCGGATAGGGAGCCGGTACAGGTGCCCTGGGCGGGGGAGCCGGGATGTTTTCAGGTGGTCTGGGGCCGGCAGCCGACACCGGCGTGCCGCACATTTCGCAGAAGCGTGCTCCTTCTGCCAGTTTATTTCCGCAATTCGCACAAAAAGCCATGATGCCTCCTTATTTCAGCCGGACAGTCAGCCGGACTGCCCGAATCATTGCAATGAGTTAACCATATTATAACATAAGCAGGCAGGGGAATGAATGAAATGAAAGGAAAAAATGAAGGTTGAAATGTCAGAAAGTCTTCGTGTAATATAAGAACATGAATGCAGCAAAGGAAAATAAAAAGAACATCATACTGATCGGAATGCCCGGGGCCGGCAAGAGCACGGTAGGTGTAATCCTTGCCAAGGTTCTGGGTATGGAGTTTATTGATTCGGACCTGGTCATCCAGAATGAAACCGGCTGTCTTCTGAGGGAACTGATCAGCCGGCATGGCCTGGACGGCTTTCTTCAGATCGAGGAGGAAATCAACTGCCGGATTAAGCCGGACCGGGCAGTGATCGCCACCGGGGGCAGTGCAGTATTCGGAGAGAAGGCTATGGACCATTTCGGCCGGATCGGAAAAATTGTTTACCTGGCCCTGTCCGAAGAGGATCTGGCCGGCCGGCTCGGAGACCTGGATGAAAGAGGGGTCTGCCACCGGGAGGGCCAGGATCTTCATGACATTTATGTGGAGCGGTCCGTTCTCTATGAAAAGTATGCGGACATAACAGTCTGGGAAGAGGGCAGACGATTTGACATTACCGCCGTGACCGAAGCCATCTGCCGGTCATTAACCACAGAAGAAACAGAATGATACCCGCCAGGGAAGCAAGGGCGCAGGGCAGCAGGAGCCCCGTGTCATACAGGATGACAACACTGTGCCTGCCTGCAGGTATTTCGGCAGCTACAAGACCTTCTCCTCCGATGGAGAGGGTCTTTGTTCTTTTTCCGTCCACGTAGATTTTCCACCCTTTGGCGTAGGGGATGGAAGTACATAAAATTCCGTCTTTTTCAGCATTGACGGTTCCTTCTGTCTTTGTATCCGTAAAACGGCTGATTTCCAGGACACTGGAATGAAGCCGGTCATAACCTTTCTGAAAGGCATCATCTCTATAGCCGGCCGCAAAGAGGGATACAGATCCCGCAGCGCGGTAGCTTTTTTCAAATTCTCCTTTTTTGGTAAGAGCAAATTCCACATGGATCTTGTCGCCGGCAGATACCGGGCCCACATCGATCAGGCTCCGCCCCGCGGAAAGCTCTCTGTCCTCCCTGGCAGAGGGAGTGGCATATACGAAGCGGCGGGCATTGGGCGCCTCCACATAAAGGAAGATATACTGGTCGACCGGAGAGGTGAATTCCGCGCTGACTACCGGTTCAAGGTCCAGATTGCCCGGATCCTCCAGCCTGTAGTTGAAATGTGCCGGCTGACCTCCCTCACTGATCCGGATGTTTTCAGTGCTGACACTGTCTTCTTTTATGGGGATAAACATGTCATCCTCTATGCCGGCCGCCTTGTGGAGAAAATCATTCTGGACCGTGAAGGGATCGGAGTTTTCCGTCTCCCAGTCCGCAACAGCGGGATCCGCCATATATGCCAGGGGCAGGGTCCGGTCATTTCTGTAGGCCCACACATTTCCAACCTGTCCCAAATAGCTGTAATTGGAAGCCCGCGGATGCTCTCCGTCTTTGTTGAGGACATATTTTATGTCAAACATGGCATTGATCAGACTGGTGGGATCATAATAGCGGTAACTGTTGCCGGTGGCGGCTATGCCCAGATGATCCATCAGGGATGAAATCCCGCCCGGGGCAAGGGATGAAAACTGGGAGAAGCCGTTAAAATGATAGAGCGATCCTTCATTGATGGTGGTAAACCGCCTGAATTCCGTCCGGTAAAAGGGGTCCGTCTCCTGTTTTTCCAGAGCGGCCGTCAGCTCTTTCATGCTGTCCATATACTGGATATAGGCCCAGCGGTCGCCGGTGTCGCTTAAGTTGCAGTAGAAGGAGAAAAAGCTCTCACCGCAGGCAAAGAGCAGAAAGACGCCGGTAAGCATCTGGGCTGTCGTCCGGGTCGAGGCAGTCTTGAGCAGCCTGAGCAGGAGGGGGTAAAAAATCAGCAGGAGAAGGTTAAGGGTCAGGTCTTCATTGGTCAGGACCCTGTCGATCTCCTTTACCCGGGGGAATACCGCTAGTTCGAATACCACGATCATCAGACCGCAGACAGCGGCAAAAAGAAATACAGGCTTCAGGCTGGTCTCTTTGAGGGACAGAAATCCTCTGTATGCCATACAGAGCAGGAAGAAGCTGTATATAAATGTAAAACGGTGGGGCAGGTTTGCCGGAAAGTGCATGCCGTGGATCAGATAATCCAGGGGCCGGATGCAGGAGCAAAGGAGCATGAAAAGGAGAAGAAGACTCATCAGAATCTTCTCTGTCCGCCCCGTTTTTCTGTCTCCGTAATAGAGGGGCAGAAGGACTATGGCCAGGACACCGCTGAAGATATTGGGCATATCGCTGTTTCTGGCAAGAACCGCGTCCCTGGCTCCCAGGAAATGGGCGTTGAGCAGCTGCCAGCTGCCCTCATAGATCTTGAAGTCCGGGAAACCGGC
>CACZQE010000188.1 GCA_902783205.1 uncultured Lachnospiraceae bacterium
AATGAGGAGATCGCGAACGCCTGCTACGGACAGAAGGACCGGGTGGAGGACATCATGGAGGATGCGGAGAAATCCATCTTCCAGGTGGTCCAAAGGCGGGGCAATACGGATTTTGTACCGATCCGGGAGATCGTGGTCTCCGCTCTGCGCAGGATCGAGAAGGCGAGCAGGAACAAGGGAAACGTGACCGGCCTGGCCACCGGCTTTATCGATCTGGACTACAAGACCTCGGGAATGCAGCCCTCGGATCTGATCCTGATCGCAGCCCGTCCTTCCATGGGAAAGACCGCTTTTGTGCTCAATATCGCAGAGTACATGGCCTTCCGCAAGAATCTGCATGTCGCCGTCTTCAGCCTCGAGATGTCCAGGGAACAGCTGGTCAACCGCCTCTTTTCCCTTGAATCCAACGTGGACGCTCAGCTGCTGCGCAACGGAAACCTGAATGATACGGAATGGGACAACCTCCTGGAGGGTGCCAACATCATCGGAGATTCCAGCCTGATCATTGATGACACGCCCGGCATCTCAGCGGCGGAACTGCGCAGCAAGTGCCGCAAATACAAGCTGGAGCATGGACTGGATATCGTAATGGTCGATTACCTGCAGCTGATGACAGGCAGCCGGAGGATCGAATCCAGGCAGCAGGAGATCTCGGATATTTCCAGGTCTCTCAAGGAACTGGCAAGGGAACTGCAGGTTCCGGTGATCGCCCTCTCCCAGCTGTCCAGAGCGGTGGAACAAAGGCCGGATCATCGCCCCATGCTTTCGGACCTGCGAGAATCCGGAGCGATCGAGCAGGACGCGGACGTAGTCATGTTTCTTTACAGGGAGGATTATTACAAACCGGATACGGAGAAAAAGGGCGTGGCGGAAGTGATCATCGCCAAGCAGAGAAACGGCCCGATCGGTACCGTCGAGCTGGCGTGGCTGCCCAAATACACAAAATTTGCAAATCTTCAGAAATGATCATGGGACAATCCGCCGGGATCGTGTTTCTTTTTGCACGGCCTGACGGATTGTTTTCTTGACAAACGACCGTCCTGAGAATACGATGACACTGTCAAATACTTTCAGAAAGGAGAGACCCCAATGTCAGACGTATTCCAAATGGCAGCAGAGCAGGATGATCCGGAACGGGAAGATACTTGCGCAGAGCGACTTCACAGGGTGATCGCGGACCTGAGGGCGGCGGTCTATATCCTGGACCTGTCAGAACAGGCGAAGTATGTTGAAGAAGAAGGAAACCGGCAGATGAACCGGATCCTTCAGGAACTGCTTATCAGGAATATAAGCAGACTGGAAGCTGCGCTCGAAGCGGCGCAGCCAGGGCAGGCAGAGGACTGAGAAAACGCAGGCGGGACTGCGTGTATGCGGGAAAAAAGAAGCGGATCCGAACCGTACGACACAGTACATAGACCGTACGAGACAGTATAAGCACCGTACGGCACATCACAAGAACCATACGATATCGTACAAGGAAAGACCCCGGCAGAGAAGACTGACCGGGGTTTTGTGATTCATATTTCTTTTCTGGAACCGTCTGGTATATAGCGTATGATCTTGTCGGGACTGCATTCCAGAATTTCACACAGATCATTAAGCGTGTTGAGTGTAATGCTGCGATTCTTTCGAAGGGAATCCATCGTACCATGACTGATACGGTATTTCTTTTCCAGGGTATACTGCGTTATTCCTTTTTCCCTGAGGGTATCCCACAAAGGGTCAAACACGATCATGCCGAATGCCTCCTGTCATAGATTACTATGATGATATGGCATGGACAGAAAAATGAGTATTGCCGAAAATCCGGCCATATGGAGGTCACAGGGATTCCCGGTACAAAGAAAAAGGCAGAGCGGACATGCATGAAAAAGCGCAGCGGACTGCCGTGAAAAAGACACAGGGGAACATCGCAAAAAGAAAAGCGGGACGGACCTTTTCCTATACATGACATGGGAAGGCAGGTCCGCCCCGCGTTATTTTGATGTGCAGCGCTTACAGTTTGATCTTGGAGAGCAGGTCAGCTAAAGAGGTTGTAAGACGTTCGGTCTTGGGAAGCTCGAAGGTTTCCTCCTCAACAGGCTGGGGAACTGCTTCCTCAAGCGCTTTCATGCTCAGGGAGATCTTGCCGTCTTTGTTGCCGATGACCTTGACCTTGACGCTCTGGCCTTCCTTCAGAACCTCTCCGGGCGTCTTGATGCGTTTCTGGGAGATCTGGGAGATGTGGACCAGACCGGAAAGACCTTCTCCGAAACGGACAAATGCGCCGAAGGGCTTGAGCGTTTCTACAGTGCCCTCAGTCACGAGACCGACTTCCACGTTGGAGATCCTGCGGGCTCTTTCCTCGCGCTGTTTCTCCCAAAGGATGTCCCGGGCGGAGAGGACCAGGTGCTTGGTGGCCTCATCAGCATCGATCACGCGCACTTCCACGGATTTGCCGACCCAGCCCGGAAGCGCTTCTTCGTCGACATATTCCAGGGCGAGCTTGGAAGCGGGGATGAAGCCTCTTACGCCTTCGAGCTTAGCGACCGCACCGCCGCGGGTCGTCTCGGAAATATGGACAGTGACATTTGCCTGGTTCTGTTTGAGCTCGCGCAGGCGATCCCATGCCATGAGGGTCGCAGCTTCCTTCATGGACATAAGGATATGACCTTCACCGTCATCCCTGCGGATCACGGTTGCGGACAGCTTCTGTCCGACCTCTACTTTGTCCTTGAGGGTCAGGGAAGGATCATCTCCTGCCTCGTCGAAGCGGATGATGCCGTCCGTGTAGTAGCCCAGATCCAGGGCGATGGCATCTTCTGTCACGCCGATCACTGTGCCGGTGAGCAGGTCCCCTTCGTTGATCTTGCGGAAAGATGCTTCCAGTTCCTGGGCATAATCTTCCATGGTTTCCGCGGGAGCTTCCGGTGCAGACTCAGCGGGAGCTTCTGCAGCAGGAGCTGCTTCAACAGGAACTTCCTGGGTGGAAGCTTCTGCAGCCGCGGTTTCCTCTGCGGTTTCTGCCGGCGCTTCTGCAGCCAGGGTTTCTTCTGCAGCTTTTGCAGGGGCCTCTTCGGCGGCCAGGACTTCTTCGACGGCTTCCTGTGCAGCTTCAGCCGGAGCTTCCACAGGTGTTTCGGTGATCGTGTTCTTTGTGAGTTCTTCCATTTCCTATAAACCTCCCTCAAGTTGACATATACGCAGCTGTTCAGGACAGTCCTGCCCGGCGGCTGATCCTGCTGCCGGCTGAAAAGCTGCCCATACACATACCATCACAGTATAGCATAAGTGCGGGGCGGATGACAAGGGTGA
This sequence comes from uncultured Lachnospiraceae bacterium, assembly GCA_902783205.1. The sequence continues at coordinate 3,295 of CACZQE010000188.1, forward strand.
GTCAAGTTCAGCCGGGTAGGCGGGAGCCGATCCTTTACAGGTCAGATCCGGGCCAGGGGCATAGAGGATTCCTGGCGGGAAAATCGCTTATCAGACCGCTGGGGAGGGACTCCACCCATCTGGCTCGTGGGCTTCCCGGGGCATGGAGAACTCCTGGCGGGTCGATCGCTCTTCAGTCCGCTCAGGAGGAACTCCACCCATCTGGCTCGCGGGCTTCCCTGCGGTGAGCTAACTCCCAACTCCGACTAAGGCTGCACAAAGAAAGTTGATATAAAAGGGTTTCTCTTTGCTTGTGCAGCCTAAGTCTGCGTAGGGAGTGGATCTCGCCTCC
>CACZQE010000189.1 GCA_902783205.1 uncultured Lachnospiraceae bacterium
GTATCGACGACGATATCATCAACGCTTCCGTAAAGGCTCTCTTAAGTGCCATCAACCGCTACAACAGCGATTTTGGTGAAGACTGAATCATATAGAATAGCAAAATATTAAGGGGCGTCAGCAGTAACGTTTATTCATTCTCGCTCATTCGTAAAAGAATGGGCGGAAATGAAACTGCTGACGCCTTTTTTGTACGCGGAGGATGTGATTTCGTTGCAGGTTCTCCATGCTTATGGGAGTTCATTCTCCCGGCGAAGTTTTCCATCAACCATAATTAAAAGCTGATTCTTACATGACCGTAAAAAAATCCTTCCATCAAATATAGTTGTATTTCATTTTTACATGAATTATTTTGCCTGTTTCCATCAATATAGACCTTTTACATCTCTATCCATGAAAAAGGAAGTGGAGAATATAACCAAATACAATGATGATATGATCTGTACATGAAAAACTGCAAGAGTATACCATCATTATAGTCTAAAGATAAAAGTATACATGACATGCATTTTAGAAAGTCCATCAAAAAAACAGGGAAAGGGTTATCATGATTGAATATAAGTACCCGGGACCTGATTTTTGCCATGGTTTACGAACTGAACAGGTATCACAATAAGATCCGGTCCGGAAAAAAAGGAGTCGGCAGTTACGGACCGCCCATTTTATAAAACAGGCGGAAGCGAAACTGCCGGCTCCTTCTTAATATATCCTTTTATTCTTCAATTTTCTCCACATGAGCGTCCAAAGATCCGTTAACCAGGTCTATGACAATGGTATCTCCCATATCGACAGTTCCGGACAGGATCATTCTGGCTGCCAGTGTCTCCACATTCTTTGTCAGGAAACGCTTGAGCGGACGTGCGCCGTAGGCCGGCTCATAGCCGTTTTCCACAATATAGGAAACCGCTTCGTCAGTCAGGCGTACCTCCAGTTCCTTATCCTCCAGCCGCTTGTTGAGGTTCTTTATCTGAAGACCTACAATATCTCTGATATTGTCTTTGGAGAGCGGCTTAAAGAGAATGATCTCATCCAGCCGGTTCAGAAACTCCGGACGGAACTGGGCCTTAAGCTGGCTGTTGACCATCTCTTCTGCCTCCGGGAGGATATTTCCCTGAGCATCAATACCGTCAAGAAGGAACTGGGATCCCAGGTTGGAGGTCATGATCAGGATGGTATTCTTACAGTCTACCGTCCGTCCCTGGGAGTCGGTGATATGCCCGTCATCCAGTACCTGAAGAAGTACATTGAAGACATCCGGATGCGCTTTTTCAATCTCATCGAAAAGGACGACCGAATAGGGCTTCCTGCGGACAGCCTCCGTCAGCTGGCCGCCTTCCTCGTATCCCACATATCCGGGAGGCGCTCCGATCAGTCTGGATACGGAGTGCTTCTCCATATATTCACTCATATCGATCCGGACAATGTTCTGCTCGTTGTCGAAAAGACTCTGAGCCAGAGCTTTTGCAAGTTCTGTTTTACCTACACCTGTGGGCCCCAGGAAAAGGAAGGATCCGATCGGCTTTGCCGGATCCTTGATTCCTGCCCTGGACCGGATAATGGCTTCGGTTACTTTCTGAACACCCTCATCCTGGCCAACCACACGCTTGTGCAGCTGTTCTGCAAGATTCAGGGTTTTATTCCTCTCGCTTTCCGTCAGCTTAGTAACGGGAATACCCGTCCAGCGGCTGACGATCTTCGCAATCTCCTCTTCAGTGACAGACTCGTGAACAAAAGCGCCTGAATTCTTTCTGGCTTTCTCTTCCTCTTCTTTCAGTTCCTGTGTAAGTTGAGGCAGTCTGCCGTACTGAAGTTCTGCCGCCTTATTCAGGTCATAGTTTCTCTTGGCGATCTCGATTTCATTATTGATGGCTTCGATCTCTTCCTTGAGTCTGGAGACTTTCTCCACCTGGGACTTTTCCTGATCCCATGTGGCTTTCTGGATCCGGAAGTTCTCCTTCATTTCAGCAAGGGCTTTCTGCAGGTCTTCAAGCCGCTCCATGCTCAAATGATCTGTCTCTTTCTTCAGCGCCGCTTCCTCGATCTCCATCTGCATGATCTTTCTCTGGATTCCGTCAAGCTCTGCAGGCAGGGAGTCCAGTTCTGTCTTGATCATGGCGCAGCCTTCATCCACCAGGTCGATGGCCTTGTCGGGCAGGAAACGGTCCGTAATGTATCTGTTGGAAAGAACCGCTGCGCTTACCAGGGCATTATCGGCAATCTTTACACCGTGATACACTTCATAGCGGTCTTTGAGGCCACGAAGAATGGAGATGGTATCCTCCACACTGGGCTCATCAACCATGACCGGCTGGAAACGACGTTCCAGCGCAGCGTCCTTTTCAATATAGCTTCTGTATTCATCCAGGGTAGTTGCACCGATACAGTGCAGCTCTCCTCTGGCGAGCATGGGCTTGAGCAGGTTGCCCGCATCCATGGCTCCGTCGGTCTTTCCTGCGCCTACTATGGTATGAAGCTCATCGATGAAAAGCAGAATCTGGCCTTCACTGGCCTTGATCTCCTGAAGAACTGCTTTCAGACGCTCTTCAAACTCACCCCTGTACTTGGCGCCGGCTACCAGGGAACCCATATCCAGGGCAAAGATCTTCTTGTCTTTAAGGGAATCGGGTACATCCCCTTTTACGATCCTCTGGGCCAGTCCTTCTACAACAGCTGTCTTACCCACACCGGGTTCACCAATCAGGACCGGATTATTCTTGGTCTTCCTGGACAGAATCCTGACCACGTTCCGGATCTCCTGGTCCCTTCCGATTACAGGATCCAGTTTCTGGTTTCTTGCCCTGTCCACCAGGTCATATCCGTACTTTTCCAGGGTCTCGTATGTCGCTTCAGGATTGTCACTGACCACCTGCTGGTTGCCCCTTACTGTGGAAAGTGCCTGAAGGAACCGTTCCCTGGTGATACCGTAAGCCTGAAGAAGCTTGCGGATCTCCTTGTTGGGATATCGGATCAGAGCCAGAAAAAGGTGTTCAACGGACACATAGGAATCTCCCATGGCCTTGGCCTCATCCTCGGCGTTGACCAGCACTTCATTCAACGATTTGCTGATATATACCTGACCGCCGGATACCTTGGGCAGTTTTCCTACCAGCTGCTGTGTCTGGGAAAGAAAGGCATCCCTGCTGATCTCCATCTTGTCGATCAGCTTTGCGATCAGACTGTCATCTATTGTCAGCAGGCTGTAAAGAAAATGCTCCTGGTCAATCTCGGGACTGCCGTTCTGGTAAGCCAGTTTCTCTGCGGCCTTTACCGCTTCCAGTGATTTCTGTGTAAACTTATTAATATTCATAAACAGCACCTCCTCTGAAGTCCTCTTGTATTCAATTTTGCTCACAGCAAAAGAGGCAAGGGTGTTATACTCTTGCTATAACAATATATAACATGAACTGTTAGCACTGTCAAGAGGTGAGTGCTAATTATTTTTTATCCCCGGATTTTATTTGGATCTGTCTATTCTCTGCAGGTATTCTTCTCCTTCATCTGCCATCCTGCGGAACTCATCGATCACTTCATTCATCATGGGGATCGCCTTCTGTTTATAAGAAGAAATGCTGTCGAGGGCTTCAAAGGTATCGGCAAATGCCTTCTTCATTGTATCCACATCGATATTGGCTTCCATTGCCTGCTCCTGGATCTGCACACCCTGGTCTTTCAGCATGGAGGAAGTGGAGGCCAGCATCTGGTTGGTAGTCTCATTGAGCATCTTCACTTTCTCAAGAACGATCCTCTGGTCATAGAGGGATGCCGCAACGATCACAGCTACCCTGAGGGCGGATACGGTTACATTCTTGGCACGGTCCACGGAACGGATCAGTTCCTTATTGTTCTTTCGGATGATCTCCATGGCGATAATGCCCTGCTGATTGACTACCAGTACCTGCTGCAGATCCATGATCTTCTGTTTGAGAGGAAAGAGGACGTCCTCTTCGATGAATTTGATCTTGTCCGCATCCTCTCCTGCAGCCCGCAGCTGTCCGATCTTGGCAGTCAGATAGGAGTCCAGCTTGGTGGCAGTCTCAATTTTTTCATTGAGCTGTTTTGTCAGGTCACGCATGGCTGCCTGTTCCATCTCAAGAGTGGTCACATCGTTAATCAGGGTGGTTTTTCCTTTATCGAGAGACTTGACGATATCGGCAATCTCTCCGTCCGCTGATTTATACTTTTCAAAATATCTTCTTGCCGGTGTGAAAGCTTTTCCCAGAATTCCCTTCTTGGCAAAGTCCACCTTGGAAGGATCCAGATCCCTCATACGGATGGAAATGTCTTCAAGACCTTTGGCTACGTCACCGGATTCCCCGCCGGCTTTCTGCAGGGCTCCCATGCTCCTCTTTAACAGAGCATTCTTCTGCTCGGACTTCTGCATAAGGTCATTTCCGAAAGAGTCGATCACATCTGTGATCTCCTTTCTGGCCACAAAGGAGTCCAGGTCTACGCCCAGGATTTCCTGTGCCTGCTCTTCCACCATGCCGTGGATGGCCGCGATCTCCTCTTTGGGAGGGCGGGTGGACTCTATTACTTCTTCTTTAATCTCTTCTTTTACCGGTAAATCCAATGAAAATGCCATAGTACTTCCTTTCTTTCCGAGATCGGTTACATATTTGCATTAAACAGCTGCTTGAGCTGATAAACAATATCGTCTGTGTCCGCGTTGATGCTTGCCGCTTCGTTGATGGCGCTGAGTTCCTCAAGAGAACCGTTGGTATAGTTATAGCCGATGGTGTACACCGGAATATTCAGGCTGTCGATTACATCGTGTACATCATTGTAACTGTACCCCTCGTTGGTATCTCCGTCGCTCAGTACAAAGATCATGGGCTTGGCATCCGGATGATTCTTCATTTCCTGACGGATCATGTGCATTGCGACACAGACTCCGTCATAGGTGGCCGTAGCGCCGAAAGCAGTAAGGTCCTCCACAGCTCCCTTGTAAAGGGACTGCTGATTGAGGTCAAACTGTCCGACAGGCAGGTCAATGGTTACATCCTCATTGTAGCTGACAAGGCCGATGTAATTGTCTTCGTTGATATATTTCATGCTGTTGATCAGGGAGTCTTTTAAAGCCTGAATGGGCTCACCGTCCATACTGCCGGATACGTCCGCCACAAATACGGCGATGATCTCCCTGCCGTTGTCTTTGTTTTCTTTATAGAGCTGACGTGCGGAAAGGAGTATATCCCCGTCTACCGCCGGGTAATCGCAGCGGTATTTGTCCTGGCCGTTGAATCCGTACTCACTTGCCTTTTTCTGTCCTTCCTTGCCGGCGCAGAATTCTGCGAATCTGGTCAGCAGTTCCTGCTTCTCCTTACCGGCATCCCCGATCATTACAAGGGGGTTGTCATGCCGGAAACCGTAAGGCGTGAACTTATAGCGGCTCTTCATGGTTTTGTCATTCACATAGGTCTGGTACTCCAGAATAAATCCGTCCAGGGATCCCTTGCTTGCAGCATTCCTCATCTGTATGGTGGTCAGGGATACCAGAGGCACATTTTTCTGGAATGCCTGGAATCCCGCTACCGCTTTCTCCGACAGGGGATCGTCCATATCGTAGCGGAGCAGAGTGGAAATCAGGTAGTTCATGCCGCTGGTGCTGGCAAAGGGATTGGTGTATCCGAAGGACAGCTTGCCTGCCTCTACCGCTTCCGTAATGGCTTTGATATCCACGCCGCCGTATTCTTTTTTGATCTTATCGTAATCTTTGTTGGAAAGCAGGATTCCGGCCACATTTCCCACCAGCCGCTCACTGATGACCGTGGTCTTCACATCCTGGGCAGCCAGCATGTCCGCCCAGAACATGGCGGAAGGGCTGAAGGCATCCGGTACCGCTTTTCCCGAGGAAATGTAATCCATGGCCTGTCCGCTGTTGACATTACGGATCTGAATGGAAGCGGGCTTTCCACCCACTTTGACTCCGGACCGGTTAAACTCTTCGGCCATCTCCGCCAGCCATCCGTCTGTCCCTTTGCCCGCCTTTTCCGGTGAACAGAAGATTTCCGCATAAAAATCCGTGTCCGCTTTTACCGTCACCTCGCAGCTGTCAATATCCGGCAGCTCGTCGGCAACATTTTCATCCGTGTTATACTCCACAGGAGACTTTCTGGGTGACCCTTCTTCGGGACGGATGTGTTTCACCATCTTTTCCAGTTTTTTATCTGCTGACTCCTGAGAGATCGCCTTCTGAGATTTACCGATATTGCGGGTCAGGTAGATCCCTGTGCCTACCAGCACACATAAAACAACAAAAATCACTGCCAGAAGACTTGCTTTTTTCATGATATCCCTCCGTCCCTTTCAGGCATAGTATTTCAGCTGCTCCGTCAGCTTTGTGATTTCCTCCAGAATCTCATCACTCTCATTTGATTCTTTATCCGCCAGCTCCAGAGCCAGGTGGTTTGCCTCGCCGATCAGCCGGTCATTATCCTCAAAGAGTTTCTTGATGGAATTGTGATTATTCTCCTTCATCTCCAGATCATATCTTTCATTGGAAGAGAAGAGATGGAGACGGTTGGCCACCTGGATCAGATTATCCTCCGTCATGGACCGGACCGCTTCCGAAGCGCTTATGTACTTTTCATAGGTTACAGACCCTTTTTCAAAACGCTCTCCCACCAGCATTTCCAGATCTTTGGATATATCCAGCAATCTCTTATACTGCTTCATGGCAGTCCTTGCGTCGGAACTTCTGGGATTGTCCCTGAAAAGCCGGAGCGCCTCGTTCAGCTGGCTGATGGTCTTGTCCTTATCTCCTTTGATCAATGGGGAATTGACCAGGTAAAAGAGGACCGCGATCAGGATTGCCAGGCAGATTGAAAGAGTTGCCCGGATAATACTGGGATCCCAGGGGCGCAGATTGAGGAATCCGGGTGAGTACAGCAGCACGCAGGCCGCCGCAAGGCCCAGATCACAAGCAATGGTTTTCAAATGTTTCATAGCCCTACTCTCCTACTGTTAAAGCATATGTTGGCCGACAGCCGGTCATTTCCCACTTATAACTGGGCAAATACTTTGCCGATACTGTCACTGATCACCAGGTCTGCCTGGGCATCCCTCGGTGTAGCTGAACGGTTGACCAGGATCAGGTGGCTGCCGTGGAAATAGTCGATCATGCCTGCTGCCGGGTATACGGCCAGGGATGTTCCTCCGATGATCAGCACATCCGCATTACGGATTGCGTTAACCGCCCTGGTTACAGTGGTGTTGTCGAGTCCTTCCTCATAGAGAACGACATCCGGCTTGATCAGGCCGCCGCATTTGTCACAGACCGGTGTACCCTCGCTGTCTTTGACATAACGGGCGTCAAAGAATTTGCCGCATCTGGTGCAGTAATTCCGGTGGATACTGCCGTGCAGTTCCAGCACGTTTACACTGCCTGCCATCTGATGGAGGCCGTCGATATTCTGTGTGACCACAGCCTTGCATTTGCCGGCTTTCTCCCATTCGGCCAGCTTGTAATGGGCCGCATTGGGCTTCGCGTCAAGAGCCATCATCTTGTCCTTGTAAAACTCGTAAAACTCATCTGTCTTTCTCACAAAGAAAGTGTGGCTTACGATGGTTTCCGGCGGATATTTATACTTCATGCTGTAGAGACCGTCCGTGCTTCTGAAATCGGGGATACCGCTTTCGGTTGACACGCCGGCGCCGCCGAAAAATACGAGATTATCTGTTGCGTCAATGATCTCTTTCAGTCTTTTGATCTTTTCATCCATAAGTAACATCCCTCCTGTACTGTGTCAGAAAAATACTGCCAGAGCCAGATTTCCCAGTCCCAGGATAAAGCCGATCACCGCGCCGAGACTGACAATGGCATTCAGTTCCTTCTCCATTATGTAAAATACCAGATCTTCCACTTCGGCTATATCCATGTCGTTGATTCTGTTCTCAACGATGCGGGAGAACCGGATCGTCTTTAGGATCTCGGGAAGCTTGTCCGAAATGATGCCTGTAAAGAAAGTCCAGAAAAGTTCTTCCGAATCTTCTCCTTTTGACTCTGCCACGGCGACGATATCCGTGATCTTTGCCTCCTGAAGCCTTGCCGACTCCGACAGTACTATGTCCTCCACATATTCGTGGAGGTGGCGGTCAAGATAGTCATCGATCCGCTCCTTTATCTGGTCTCCCAGCTTCTCGATCATGGAGCTTCCGATCATCATGCCGAACATGGATTCCGACAGTTTCGCCCTGGCCTCTTCCATCACTTTTTCCATAATAAAAGCGCCCGGATCCATCTCCATTATTTTAGCACAAATGTAGTCTGTGATGTCATTTTCCGCATAAAAAATTATATCGTCCAGCTGGTCTGCGGGAAGGGCTGACACAGCCAGATCTCTCACCGTTGTCTCGCTGTTTTCGCTCCGTTCCTTCCAGGCCCGGACGCCCTCCATGCATTTGTCATGCATTTCGTCGGAAAGGAGCATGTTCCGGATGGTCTCCTCTGTCAGGAGGTGTTTTTCGATCACATCTCCGGCCGCTCTGGCCAGCCTGGGCTGACCCTTGGGGATAACACCTGGTGTAAAGGGCAGTTTTTTTCCGAAGACGCGAACCTCATGGTGAGGGTAAAAGAGCATTTTTACGGCAATCCAGTTGGTTACATAACCGATTACCGATCCGACCAGTGGATATAAAAGAAATTTCCACATTTGTATTCCTCCCGTCTGTCAGTCAGGCCTGCTATGCCTGCCAGAAATCCTCCAGTACACGGCTGTACCGGTCCAGGTCCACTTGGTAATATCGCTTCCAGTCTCCGGGAAAGAGCATCTGATTGTCAGGCTCCAGGAAACGGTCGTCCATAAGCAGGATGATTCCCCGGTCCGTGACCGTCCTGATCACCCGTCCCGCTGCCTGCAGAACCTTGTTCATCCCCGGATATCTATAGGCATAATCATAGCCTCTTTGCCCCCTTTTGTCAAAAAAGAGACGCACCATTTCTTTTTCCACACCCAGGCCGGGAATTCCGGTTCCGACGATCAGAACACCGATGAGCCGGCTGCCTGTCAGGTCGATTCCCTCGGAGAAAATGCTGCCCAGAACGCAGAAGCCGACCAGTGATTTTCTGCCTTCCTCATGAAAATGCGAAAGAAATGTTTCCCGTTCTTCCTGGCGCATATCCGGACTTTGCGGAAGCAGGTCCGCCATCAGGGACAGGGTACTGTCCTCACAGAGCCTGTATACCTCCTGAAGCATTTCATAGGAAGGAAAAAAGATCATATAGTGGCCCGCTCTGGCTTCCACTGTTTTTTCCAGGTATCGAACCATACGCATGTACTGTTCCGGTCCCCTCATACTGTATCGGCTGGTCACATCAGAGGCGATCATCAGCAGGCGGTTGTTTTCGTCAAAGGGAGACGGCACCGAATAGGCGTCCCACTCTCCGCCTCCGATCAGGTCACGGTAATAGCGTACCGGATAGAGGGTGGCGGAAAAGAGTATGTTGGCATGGCACCTCTCTGCAATCTCCGCCAGCCGGCCCGAGGGGTCTGCGCACAGGAGGGTAAGGGAAAAATCCATCCCCTTTCCGCTTCCGTAGATCAGGTATCCCTCATCCAGGCTGTCCAGGATCATGAAAAAATGAGACAGGGCAAAATAGGCGTCCACTACTTCGCTCTCTTCGGGAAGGTCGTGGTCTCCCAGATAGTCGCCGAGAGCTTCCACAGCAGAAAAAAGAGGCCGGTAGAGAGAATCGATCTGATTGTAGACCCTGATTCCGCTCCCGGAAAGAATACGGTTACTTTCAAATGTTTCAACCGACTCGTCGTCTCTGGCATCCAGCTCCCGCATTTCTTTGTCCGCCCGCACAAGCCGCCTGTAGACGGAAGCCGACCGGGACCTGAAATAGAGACGGAGGATTTTCAGCAGCTGCCGGCCGAAGGCAGCCGAATACATCTCCCTGGCCCTGTCAGGCAGATTGTGGGCTTCATCAGTCAAAATGATATCAGCCGCAGGCCCCTGGTCCGACAGAAGACCTTTCCTGCTGACATGAGGATCAAAAAGATAATTGTAGTCGCAGATGACAAAGTCCGACCAGGCCGCTGCCTCAAAAGCAAGCTCATAGGGGCAGACCTGGTAAAGGCGGCTGTAATCCAGAATCGTCTCCCTGGTAAAGTCTCTCCTCTCACTCAGAAGGGCGAAAAGGCATTCATTGATCCGGTCATAATGACCATCTGCCAGCTGGCATTCCCTGGGGTCACAGAGGCTGTCCGGGAAGGGGCAGATTTTTTCTTTGGAAGAAATGGTTGCCGAGTGAAGAAAGAGTTCTCTGTCCCGCAGAAGAGCCAGGGTATCTTCCGCCACAGTTCCCGTTGTCGTTCTGGCTGTCAGGTAAAAGATCCGTCCGCCTTTTCCTGTCCCGATTTCCTTCAGGGCAGGATAGATGGTGGAGATGGTTTTGCCGACGCCTGTGGGAGCCTGCAGGAATACATGGTCTCCCGCTTTTGCACTCTGCCAGGCGATCGCCGTCAGCTTTTTCTGTCCGGGCCGGTAACTGAAGGGGAATGTCAGCTTTTCTATGCTTTCATCTCTCAGGCGGAGGTCTTTAACATAGCGGGCCGCCCATCTGTCATAGGCCCGGATCAGGTCCTGAAACCAGCTTTCCAGTTCATCGGCAGAGCAGATCGTCACAAAGCGGCGGATTTCCTCTGTCTCCCGGTGGCAGTAGGTAATCTGTACAGCTATGGCAGGAAGGCTCTCCTGCATACAGTAGACAGCGGCATAGCACTTAGCCTGGGCCATATGCAGAAGCTCCGCTTCCTCCATGTTCTCAAGACTTCTGCCTACGCATTTGATTTCATCGATCATAGGGAAGGTTCTGCCGTCGTCCGGATCCCGGTAGATGCCGATCCCGTCAGCCCGTCCCTCCAGAACCAGCCTGTAGCCGTCTTTTTCCCATTCCGCAGTCAGAGGAACTTCGCTGCGGTAATCGGGCGGCTGGCTCTCCTGAATCTTCCTGTGCAGACGGGCACCCTCAAGCATGGCTTTTCCGGAAGGAAGGCTTCCCCCGCCCACACAGATGTCTCCGCTGCGCAGAAGGAACTCGACCAGACGTCTTACAGATGTTCTTATTACACCATTTTTATAATCAAACAATGCTCCCGCCTCCCGGCTTCCTGCCGCCACTTTCAGTCTTCCTTTTTCTCTCTTGCGGAAGTCTTTCGTGACAATCAGTTTTGAATAGCAAACTAATTCTGAATGAAAATAATATGTTTATTATTGAAATGCAAATTTTATAAAATCCCTTAAACAGAAAATGTCCACAATGAGGGGCAAAACTCATTGTGGACATTTTCCGTATAATACTAACCTTTAACTTAGGGGATTACTATAATTATAATATACTATCCCTTAAAAAATTTCATGGCAAGAAAAAGTAATTCGTTGTCATTTTTTCAGTCAGGACATGGATTCTGCGATAGACAAGACAACAAAGTTTCATTCATAAGCCTATGAAAACCCTTTACTCTGCCTGCTGAAGCTGATTAAGAATAGAAGGTATCAGCTGTTTCTTCCTGGAAACGACACCCGGAAGGATAGCAATATGGTTCTCCTCGTCCACACCGAAGGCTCCCTCAATCACATCTTTACTCATATCACCGACCATGAGCAGCTGCGTGGATTCGGTGATAATATTGGTCAGCATGAAGAAGACCATATCCAGTCCATAGGAACTGCGCACCTCTTCCATATAGGGGAGAAGCTTCTCGGCACAGGCTGCCAGCTCTTCCCTGTTCATGGCACTGATCTGGCCGACACCAAAGTTGGTCTTGGCATCGCTGAACTTCTTGAAATCCTGATAGAAGATTTCCTTTGCAGACTTGGCCCGGAGATTGCTGCCGGCATCAAACATGTTCATGGCATACTCTTCAATCTCAATATCCGCAATAGAAGCCAGCTTTTCGGCGATCAGACGGTCCACAGGCGTGCAGGTCGGCGAGCGGAACATGAGGGTGTCGGACAGGATGGCTGAACACAGGAGGCCGGCAATCTGAGCCGGAATATCTACATTGTTCTCCATATACATCTGGGTGACGATCGTTGCCGTACATCCTACCGGCTGGTTCCTGAAGAACAGAGGTGCCGTGGTCTCGATGTTGCCGAGACGGTGGTGGTCAATGATTTCCAGGATCTCTGCTTCTTCGAATCCGTCAACAGCCTGGGTCTTCTCATTGTGGTCTACCAGAATCATGCGTTTCCGGTCCAGACCGATCAGGTGGCGCCGTGAGATCATTCCCACATAATTGCCCTGGGCATCAGTGATGGGGAAATCTCTGAATCTCTTCGTAGCCATAACATTCTGAATATCTTCCACAAAATCCGTGGTACGGAATGTTGTGAGATTGTCTCTGGTCATGAAATGGCGGACAGGCATACTGTGGTTGAGAAGCCGGGCCACTGTATAGGTGTCATAGGGAGATACTATCACCCGGCAGTTGTGCTCAGAAGCCATCTTGCGGATGGTCTTGGAAACTACGGCACCGGTGCAGATGATGATACACTGGGCATCCATCTCAATCGCACAGAGCTGAGCCTCATAACGGTTACTTAAAAGGACCAGGTCGTGGGGCTCGATAAAGCTTTCAAGTACATCGGGGTTTGCCGCTGCAATGATTACCTTGCCCTCGTCAAAGGTTCCATCCAGGTCGCCGACGATCATCTCGCCGTCAATGGTCTCCACGATATTCCGGTAGCTGGTGCGGGCCTCTGACAGAATCATGTTGTCATAAACATCCATATCGGAATAGGCAATATCACCGATCGTGATAATACCGTCCAGCTTGTTCTCATCCAGGATAGGCAGAGACACAATGGAGTCTCTCCGCATCAGATACCATGCATTTTTAAGAGACAGCTCGGGGTCGATCCCTGCAGGTCTGCTGATGTCAATGTCCGAAACCTGGGGGCGGATATCAGAAATGTAGACCGGTGCGTCCGCATTAAAGTATTTAAGGACATACTGGGTCTCTTCGTTGATATGGCCCGCTCTCGAAGCAATATACTGATAGGGGCCGTTGTCCCTCTCACTGAGCACATTTTTCAGATATGAATAAGAAATCGCGGAACAGATACTGTCTGTATCGGGATTCTTATGACCTATAACATATACATTCTTTTTGGCAGTCACTGTTAACCTCCTCAATAATCAATCGGCCCGGATCAGGCCTGGCCAGGCTTTCCTCCTTCAATAATCCTGAAGGATCTGCCTTCTCTTTTCAGTTCTCTCTCCTGAAACTCTTTCATATACTGCTTTCTTGAATAGCCTTTGTATTCAAACAGGGGAACATCCCTGCAGAGGTCACCAATGGCATCCAGCAGTGAGTCCGGAATCTGCATGTTTTCAGGCATAGTCCTGATAAAATGAGCTTTAACCTCTTTGCTGCCCGAACCGTTTCTGATCATCCGGATCAGTTCCTGCAGGATTTCCGCTGTCCTGTAATAATCCATCTTCTGCGTTTCAACGCACCAGGTGCTGATCACGCTGACCCCTTCCCACCTGTTATCCAGTCCGCCTGACTCGCAGGTATAGATCAGGTCCTCCTCGGAAACCTTTCTGTAGGGTATGTCAGGATGCTCTCTGATAAAGAGCAGCATACTGACAGGGCGCTCAATATCCACAAGGCTGAAATACTCGCTTTTATTCCGGTTATCCGTATAAAATTCTCCGAAAGCCCAGAATGACATCCTGCATTTCAGGAAGAAGAGAAATGTCTCATAGTCCACTCTCTCACTGGCTGATTTCTGGAATTGTCTGTAAAGGTCTCCTGTCTCAATGATGCCGTAATAGTACATCATGCCGGTCACGATCTTTTCCCAGCGAAGGAAGAAAGCCATCTCTTTTCTGCTTTTCTTTCCTTTTAAGATAAAGTAGAACTCATCCTTCATATTCTGGGCAATATAGATCTCATTGGGCCAGTCTTTTTTCCGGCTTCCTTTTTTGATCAGGGCAAATCCCAGCAGTTTAAGGTATTCACTCAGGTTCCATCGTGCCTCATCCATGGTGATGCTGTCTTTCTCCCACATTTCAAAAAGAAGATCAATCATATACTCGGGCATCATGGCCAGAATCCGCTCCTTATCCGAGCAGATCATCTGGAAAAGCCGCTCGGCAGTCTGCTCCCGGGTCATATATTCCGAATGCTGATAGCCGATCCTGCTTAAAACAGACCGGATGGTAGCCTGTGGAACACTTTCCATGATTGAGACCGCATCCATCACACCGGTAATGATATTAGCTTTGTTCTTCTGATATCCGGTATTCACCTGTCAGTCCGCCTCCCCCTGAGAGAACAGACAGGTATCCCCTCCAGGGAATACCTGTCTGTATTATGCGTTTTTACCGCAGCATTTCTTATACTTCTTACCGCTGCCGCACGGGCAGGTGTCATTTCTCCCTATTTTAGCTTCTTTTTTTACAGACATGGAGTGCTTCTGTTCGAAGTACAGTTCTTTTCTGCGTTCGGGACTGAGCAGAGCATCCCACTGGGGGAGTTCATAAAGCCATTCCGCCTTGCAGGCAACCATGTTGTAATAGAGCTTCTCCGGATCGTAATCCAGGGAAACCTCTGTATCCTCTGTCAGCTCTTCGATGGGATTCTCCTGCTTCAAACTGTCGTTGATGCCGTCAAGAAATCCGACAAAATAGTTAAGATCCATATTGTAGCGGTCGGCAAGCTCCCTGACCGTACCTTTTACCGGTTCTCCTTCCGGCTTGAGGATCTCTTCATACACAGCTTTTTCCTTGCTGAAATAACCGACCCAGAACTGCTTCCCTTCTGCGCTTCGGTCATCATGGCTATATGCAAATTCACGCCAGTCCTGTAATAATGACATAATTCATATTCCTTCCTGTCTTCTTTTATTTTATGTAGTAAAAGTATACCAAATATCGACTCTGAATTCAATATTACAAGAGAGGATAAAAGGCTTTTATAAAAAAACCCTGAAAAGAACATGAAGCTCTTTTCAGGGCATGAAAAAAAGCACGAGACGGGATTCGAACCCGCGACCCTCGCCTTGGCAAGGCGATACTCCACCACTGAGCCACTCGTGCTGATTTATAAATCTTTCAGGTTGTACCCTGAAAACCGCACATAGTATAACTTTTCCCCATCTCGCTTCAACCTTATCGTAAGGTCAAGCTCTCGACCGATTAGTAGCAGTCA
>CACZQE010000190.1 GCA_902783205.1 uncultured Lachnospiraceae bacterium
ATTGCTGAAAAGATGGTACGTCTGGAAATCTCGTCAAAATGTATGGTGGAACAGCCCGGGATTACGTTGGAGCCCTCCATCAGATATTTTCGCATATTGTCTTTGTTATAGGTCCGGTCCCCGGACAGAGCGATGGGGATCAGGAAGTTATTGGCATAGTTGCCGATAAAGTCAAGGACAACGACATATTCCTTGTCTTCTTTCTTTCGTAGGCCTCTGCCCAGCTGCTGAATGAAAATGATGGCACTCTGGGTGGGGCGCAGCATTATGACCTGGTTGATATCCGGCAGGTCCACACCTTCATTAAAAATGTTTACGGTCAGGATATAATCCAGGATATCCTCCCTGCAGTCACTTACCAGTCTGTCCATGGCCTCCTGCCGTTCCGCTTCGGAATGGCTGCCGGAAAGAGCCAGTGTGCGAAGGCCTCTTGCATTGAATTTTTCTGACAGGACTTCTGCCTCCCTGATGGAGGAGCAGAAGATCAGACCCTTGACCCGGTCTCCGGACCAGCCGTAATATTTTGCCTGGCGGATGACATAGTCGGCCCGCTCATCACTGGTCAGCATATTGAAGACACGAAGGTCTCCTTTTTCCACCTGTTTCATAAGCTGATCGGCGTCTGCATTCTGGTCAAATGCAATATCCCGGATACCGAAGTAGTGGAAGGGACACAGGAGGTCATTTTCCAGAGCCTGCTGCAGTCGTATCTCATAGGCGATGTTGTGATCAAAAAGCTCATAGATATTTCCCTCGTCAGTCCGGTCAGGTGTGGCTGTCATACCAAGCCAGAAATCAGGCTGAAAATAGTCCATGACTTTTCTGTAACTGCCGGCTGCAGCATGGTGGACCTCATCGATCACGATGGTTGTAAAAGTATTGGGGCCAAAGCGGCGGAGAACATCATCTTTTGAAATCATGGTAATCATGGCAAAGACAAAATCCGCCGAGTCCACAGCCTGAAAATCCTTATCTTCTCCTGTGAGAAGGGCCATGCTTTTGCCGCTTCCGAATACCTGACGGTAGGAATCCTTTGCCTGGCGCAGGATGGTTTTGCGGTGAACGATGAAAAGTACTTTTCCTTTCGGCTTGATGGCATCCCGGACGCCGAAAGCAGATGCATAGGTTTTCCCGGTACCTGTTGCGGAGATTAAAAGGCCTTTATGGGCATCCTTGTCCAGGAGCTCTTTCAGGCTCCGGATGAAACCGACCTGCATGCTGTTGGGAGCAAGCCGGTAAGTTTCAAGAGACGGTCTTTTCTCCTTCCGGACCAGTTGCTGCTGTTTTTTTACTGCTTCATATCTGGTCAGATATTCACTGTAAAAATGTTCAAAATCCTGCGACTGACGGCTGTTCCATAAGAGCTCAAATTCCGAACAGATCTTTTCGGCAAATGCACCCTGCTCTGTTGATACGATCTTTGCATTCCACTCCTGATTTACGGTGAGGGCATATTGGGTCATGTTAGAACTGCCGATCAGTACTCTGTAGATTCCCTCTTTATGAAAAATGTATCCCTTAGTATGGAAACCTGGCCCATCCCCGGTCTGATACATACGAAGGGAAATGTTTTTTAATTCTGCCAGGGTTTTCAGGGCCTGAGGTTCGCTGAAAGTCAGATAGTCAGTAGTCAGAATCCGGCCCCGGACACCTCGCTGCTCAAGATCTTTAAAAATCTGAAGAAGCGGTTCGATACCGCTTTTTGTGATAAAGGCAACACTAATGGCAAAGGAATCACAGGCGGACAGTTCCTGCTCCAGAGCAGACAGAACCTTACTACCTTCCCGGTAACTGTTGATAATGAATTCCGGCCGGTAGGCAAGACTGGAATCATTTGCGGCGTCAATAAATGCTGTCTCAAAACCGCTTCTCATTTCGTCGATTGGGTGTATATTCATGGTTTTCTCGCTGTTCATATATAGTTAAGTCCTTTATTCAATCCAATATTTTCAGGGGTTTCCATTTCAGACAGTCGCCTGATACCAGATGGTAGGTCCTCCCCCGATAATAGCCCCGGATGCTGTCATTAAAGCGGCTTTCCCCGTGGCAGTGGGC
>CACZQE010000191.1 GCA_902783205.1 uncultured Lachnospiraceae bacterium
GTGTCCTGATCTGCATGATCAGGCTCAATATTCCCCTGACCTGCCTGTCCCTCTTCATGGTGGGCGTCATGCTCTTTGTGTCCAGATTCCTGGCAGGCCAGAGCGGACGCTACTTTGTCAGCCAGCAGAAAGATCTGGGTAAAGTCAACGGATTTATTGAGGAAATGATCGAAGGGCAGAAGGTGGTTAAGGTCTTTAACCACGAGGAAGACAACATCCGCGTCTTTAACGAGATCAACGACCAGCTCTTTGACAGTGCCTACAAGGCCCATAAGTTTGCAAATATCACCATGCCCGCCATCGCCCAGATCGGAAATATCAGCTATGTGCTGGTGGCGATCGCCGGAGGTATCATGGCCATAGGCGGTATGGGCGGATTTACACTGGGTGGACTTGCCAGCTTCCTGACATTTAATAAGGGATTCAGTATGCCCATCAACCAGGTCAGCCAGCAGATCAACTTTATCGTTATGGGACTGGCCGGCGCCCAGAGGATCTTCACTCTTCTGGATGAGGATCCGGAAATCGATGAAGGCTATGTTATGCTGGTCAATGCCCGGGAAGATGAGGACGGCAATATTACGGAATGTAAAGAGAGGACCGGCTGCTGGGCATGGAAACATTTCCACAAGGCAGAAGGAACCACCACATATAAAAAGCTGGAAGGAGATGTCCGTTTCCTGGATGTGGATTTCGGATACCGGCCGGACAAGATCGTCCTGCATGACATAAATCTTTTTGCCAAGCCGGGTCAGAAGATTGCCTTTGTCGGCTCCACCGGTGCCGGAAAAACAACCATCACCAACCTGATCAACCGATTCTACGATGTTCAGGAGGGCAGGATCCGCTATGACGGCATCAATGTCAAGAAGATCAAGAAAGCAGACCTTCGCCGGTCCCTGGGAATGGTGCTTCAGGACACCAATCTCTTTACGGATACGGTCAGGGAGAATATCCGTTACGGAAAGCTTGATGCAACGGATGAAGAAGTGATCGCGGCAGCACAGCTTGCCAATGCGGACGGCTTTATCAATAAGCTGCCTCAGGGCTATGATACGGTGCTTACCGGAAACGGAGCCAACTTAAGTCAGGGACAGCGCCAGCTTCTGGCCATCGCCAGAGCGGCCATTGCAGATCCGCCGGTCCTGATCCTTGATGAGGCTACCAGCTCGATTGATACAAGGACAGAGGCTATTGTCCAGGATGGCATGGATAAACTGATGCACGGACGGACTACCTTCGTGATCGCCCACCGGCTTTCCACCGTCCGCAACAGTTCCTGCATCATGGTTCTTGAGCAGGGCAGGATCATTGAACGTGGCACTCACGATGAACTGATCAGTAAAAAGGGAAGATATTATCAGCTTTACACCGGGTCGCAGACTGCGTGAGAAGGGAGATAAAAAAGTGAAAAAAGAACAGGTAAAAACGATTTATGACGGAAAGTATCTGAAACTCTATGATCTGCAGTATGAGCCCGGCGCGCATTATTACAATGCCAGCCGCAGAGAAAAGGACCGCCTTCCGGCCCTGATGACCGATGCGGAGCATAAGGCCATGCTGCCCGACGCGGTCAGCTGCTTTGTGGTCCTGAATATCAAAGGAGAGCCCAAGCGCCTTCTGCTCAATAAAGAGTACCGTTACCCTGCGGGCAGGTATCTCCTGAGCGTTCCGGCCGGTCTGATCGACAAGGCCGACTATGACAAGCCGGATGCCATTGAGCTGACAGCGGCCAGAGAGCTCTATGAGGAGACCGGAATCCTGGTAGAACCTTCGGATGAGATCCGTGTTATCAACCGCAGTGTTTACAGTACGCCCGGCATGACAGATGAATGTAACGCTCTGGTACTGATCCTGCTTAACCGGGACAGCATGCCGGAAATGAACCATAAGGGAGCAGAAGGGTCAGAACATTTTGACGGATTTTCCATCCTTACAAAAGAAGATGCCGAGAGAATCCTTGTAAACGGCCAGGATGATGAGGGAATCAGCTATCCCCTTTACACCTGGGCCTGTCTCATGTTCTTCCTCGGCATGGCATAAGAATCATATTCAGTTGTTGGAACAATAGGATGCGGCATTGCAGCCATATTCCCAGTAATCAGAATCAAGAGAGAACTCTGTGACAACGACCTTTCCGGCCTTTTTGGAAGCGTGCAGGACTTTGCCGTCTCCCAGGTAGATGCCGGTGTGGTTGTCTTTGCTCAGATGATAGACCAGATCGCCTTCCTCCACATCCCGGAGGGAGGTGATTTCATAGAAATAGGAATTCATCACATCGGACTGGGTCCTGGTATCGTCACCGATATATTCTCCCGATGCTTCTTCGTAGGCATCTCTTACAAGACTGGAGCAGTCAGCGTAGCCGCTTTCATTGCGGTGCTTCTGGCTGTAAGTATCCCCCAGGTGCTCCTGGCCGTAGGAGATGGCTTTCTCCCGGATATCTGTGAGATTTTCCGTATCACCGCTGTCTTTTTCCACTTCTTCTTTTTCGCCTTCTTCATTTGTTTCGACAGGCGTATTTCCAAGCAGATCTTTATAAATGTATCCCTCTTTACCTTCCTCTGTCCGGATTTTGATCCAGTTGCCTGACTCCGACAGCAGGGTAACTTGTGTCGACGGCTCAAGGGCGCCGACTTTTTCGGAATCTTTCTTAGGCTCCTTGCGGATATTGGCTTCATCCTGTGTGTAAAGGACAGCAGCCGATACCGAAAGCGCAGGAAGCAGGATTACGGACCAGAAAAGGCAGGCCGTTAAGAGTCCCGCCAGCAGGCGCCGGTAAAAGGCCGGATGAAGGAAGACGGATGTGTATTTATTGTATGGTTTTTTCATGATGTCTCCTTTACTGCAAACTAAACTATTGGTTGATTATAGCATAAGAATTTAGTATTTATATAAATAACATTATTAAATTTTTGTTAATTACAAATTTTTTTTCTTTCTTTACCGCAAAGTCAAATAATGGTATTCTATATTAAAGGAGTAATCCATCGTTTACAGGATGTGAGTAAAAGCGGAGGATGCCGTGGATAAACGAATAATGGCCCATGTTACCATGATGAAGCTGATCCCGGAAGCAAGCCCCTATTACAGGCAGCTCTGGGAGATTCCCGAGAATCATAAGAGTATCGGACTGATCTGCAGCGACATTGAAGACGTCATGTATATGGCGGCGGATGACGCCACAAAAAAAGCCAGGATCAAAGTTCTCTATCTGGAAACTGTCTATTGCGGAGAACAGTATGCCTGGAGCCGGTACGGCGGAGAGATCATCTGTGTGATCTCCGGTGAGCGGGTGGAAGATGTAAGAGACGGGCTGCGGTACATAAAAGATTATATTGAAAACAGGAGCGGCAGCTATGTCTGCACACCGGAGGAAGATACAGGCTATTATGTTGACCTGGTACCCAGAGCCGGCAAGTATTTCAGGGAAACCTACGACATCCCGGAAAACACGGCCATCGCCTATCTGGTCAGCACACCTATAGAAAGTACCTACGGGCTGGACAAGGCTCTCAAGGCAGGCGATACAAAGATTGCCGAGCTTTTTGATGCACCCACCCGTGTCAATACCGGCGGGGCCATCCTCTATGGTACGGAGTCCGCATGCCGGGCAGCAGTTGATGCATTTGTCGGCGGTGTTAAGCACTGCATTTTCCATCCCATGGATCCTGAGTGATCTTAAGCGGGACGGCATTGAAAATACAGGAGATTCATTATGCAGATTGTCAGAATGAAACCAAAAATGCTTTGTCAGAAGCTGATTCCCAATATTACAAAGGAATTTGCCAAAGTTTACAACATTCCGGAAGGTCATACCAGCTGTGCCTTCTTTTCTACGGACAATGATGATATAGGCTATGTGGCAGTGGATGACGCCACCAAGAAAGCCCGGATCAAAGTGATCCATGCCAAAACATTTTACGGCGGCAACAGCTGTTCCTGGAGCCGCTACGGGGGCAGTGTCTTCATCATGTTCTCCGGAGAAAGAGTGGAAGATGTTAGAAGCGGTCTTTACTATGTGAAAGACTTCGTCGAGAATCATTCGGCCCTCTTTAATTTTGACGGGGACGAAGGAACATCTTTCTATGTGCAGACCATCCCACGTGCAGGAAAGTATTTCCAGGAGTGGTGTTCCATCGAGCCGGGACAGTCCTATACCTATATGGCCGGCGGTCCCCTGGAAAGCAATTACGCTTTGGATAAAGCCCTCAAGGCCAGTGACACCAGAGTTGCAAGGTTCTGGTATCCGCCGTCCAACGCAAATTCCAGCGGCGCCATCCTTTGCGGCACGGAATCTGCATGCCGCGCGGCGGAGGCAGCCTTTATAGACGCACTCCGTATGGCCACCCTTGACCCCCTGGGCATCTGAGATTTTTCTTTACATTTTAAATGCGCTGTGCTATATTCGGCATGTAATGCGGTTAGTTCCGTCCTGAACATTTTGTTCAGGACGTTTTATTACGTTTTAAAAAAGGAAGGTCCGGCAAACCTTTCCGTTACTGACAGATGGAGGAAGAAAGTATGGAGCCAAACATTTACAGAGACGTCACACTGGACCAGCTGAGTGCCGAAGATATCGGAAAAGAAGTCAGAGTAGCCGGCTGGGTGGAGAATATCCGGGATCACGGCGGCGTATCTTTTGTTGATCTCAGGGATATGTACGGAATCCTTCAGGTTGTTATGCGCGATACGTCTCTTTTAAAAGGAATCAATAAAGAAGACTGCATCAGCATACAGGGTCTGATGGAGGAGAGGGATGAGGAGACATACAATCCGAAGATTCCCACAGGAACCATCGAGCTTGAAGCACATCATGTGGATATGCTGGGAAAGGTTTACACACAGCTTCCTTTTGAGATCCAGACTTCCAAGGAAAATAACGATAATGTACGTCTCAGATACCGTTATCTCGACCTCCGGAACCGAAAAGTCAAAGATAATATTGTCTTCCGTTCCCAGGTTACATCCTTCCTTCGCAATAAGATGACGGAGATGGGATTCCTGGAAATCCAGACACCTATTCTCACTACATCCTCCCCGGAGGGAGCAAGGGACTATATCGTTCCTTCCAGAAAGTTCAAGGGTAAGTTTTACGCCCTTCCTCAGGCTCCCCAGCAGTATAAGCAGCTGCTTATGGTATCCGGATTTGACCGTTACTTCCAGATCGCGCCCTGCTTCCGTGACGAGGATGCAAGAGCCGACCGGTCTCCGGGAGAGTTCTATCAGCTGGACTTTGAGATGAGTTTTGCTACCCAGGAAGATGTATTCCGCGTAGGAGAAGAGGTACTCTACGAGACATTTAAGAAGTTTGCCCCGGAAGGTGCGGCAGTTACCGAAATTCCCTTCCCGGTATACAGTTATAAGCAGGCTATGCTGGAGTTCGGTACCGATAAACCGGACCTGCGCAATCCCCTGCGGATCATTGACGTGACGGATTTCTTCCAGAGATGCAGCTTTAAGCCCTTCCATGGAAGGACTGTCCGGGCGATCAATATTAAAGGAAAGCAGACCAAGAGCTTCCATGAAAAAATGCTCAAGTTCGCCATGTCCATCGGCATGGGCGGACTGGGATATCTGGAAGTAAAAGAGGATATGACCTATAAGGGACCCATTGACAAGTTCATCCCGGATGACATGAAGAAGGAGATGGCGGATCTGGCAGGCCTTGAAGCCCTGGATACCATTTTCTTTATCGCGGATACCGAAAAGCAGGCATCCCTTTATGCAGGACAGATCAGAGACGAGCTTGGAAAACGTCTGGGTCTTCTTGAGGAAAATGCTTTCCGCTTCTGCTATATCAATGACTTCCCCATGTTTGAGTATGATGAGGAGAGCAGGAAAACTATCTTTACCCACAATCCTTTCTCCATGCCCCAGGGAGGTCTTGAGGCCCTGAACACAAAAGAGCCGGAAGAAATACTTGCTTATCAGTATGATATCGTCTGCAACGGTGTGGAGCTTTCCTCCGGCGCAGTGAGAAATCATAATCTGGAAACCATGGTCAGAGCTTTTGAAATTGCAGGATACACGGAAGAAGATCTGAAAGAAAAGTTCGGCGCCCTCTACAGCGCATTCCAGTTCGGCGCACCGCCCCACGCGGGTATGGCACCGGGACTTGACCGGATGATCATGCTCCTTAGAAACGAAGAAAATATCCGTGAAGTGATTCCCTTCCCGATGAATGGAAACGCTCAGGATGTGATGTGTGGCGCGCCCGGCGAAGTGACGGAAATGCAGCTTCGCGAGACCCACATCAAGATCCGGAAATAGCTGGAAGGCGGGATACGGCATGAGAAAAATCATGTTTATCGGCCGGAGCGAGTGCGGAAAAACTACGCTGACCCAGGCCATGAGGGGACAGACCATCACCTATCATAAGACTCAGTATATCAATCACTTTGACGTGATCATCGATACACCGGGCGAGTATCTGCAGACTAAAAACCTCATATCCGCTCTGGCGGTTTTCACTGCGGAGGCGGATGTGATCGGACTGTTGCTGGATTCGACGGAGCCTTATTCCCTCTACGCTCCCAATCTGACCCCGGTATGCAACCGGGAAGTGGTGGGAATCGTGACAAAGATTGACCACTGGGCGGCGGAACCGGAGCAGGCAGCCGCATGGCTGGCCCTTGCCGGATGCAAAAAAATATTCTATACCAGCGCTTTTACGGGAGAAGGGATCAGCGATATCCTGGAGTACCTGAAAGAAGAGCGGGACGTGCTTCCCTGGGAAGAAGTCAAAGCCCAGTATGACGAGCTTGGCTTCGGCGCCGGAGAAGAGGAAAAAGATGCTCAAAGATTTCATAACATTTGACAAAAAAATCCCTAGATTAAAGAATCATAGTGATCTATACTTAGCCTAAGGAATTATGTTTGAGGAGGTTATGATAATGAGAGGATATGAACTTGCCAAGATCCTTCAGGATCAGGGTGTTACAGTAGAAGATGTTCAGAAAGAGATCGATTACCGCAAGGAGACGAACGCTCTTAGCAATGCACCGCAGAACGAAGCCTTCATGGACATGACCCTGAGCCAGCTTCTCAGAATCAAGGAAATGTGGGACATCTGACAGCTGAAAGCGTCAGGCTTACAAATTAAACAAAGTGCTAATGGAAAAAGCTGTCTGAGGACAGCTTTTTTTTGCATTCCATTCTCAATTAGTGTATACTTAGCATGTGTTTTTTCGGAGAAAAAAGAGGCCGGGAGGAATAGATATGAAGCTGAGTGCTTATACGTATAAAAAAATAGCCCGCAACGCTTTGAGCGGGCATTGGGCCGGAGCTGTGGCGGTCGGTCTGTGTGCAGTTGTGCTGGGAGCATTCCTTTTTTCATTTCTCTCATTTTTCCAGTTTGGTTTGGCTATTTTCCTTGCCATGAGTTTTCTTGAGTTTATACCGGATTTTTCCGTTATTCTTCTCATGGTGGTCCTGGTGCTGGCCATTTTCTATTTCTTTGTGGGCGGGGCTGTGCGCCTCGGCTATATTGATTATAATCTGGCTCTGCTGGACCGGAGACAGGCCGGTTTTTCCAACCTGGG
Source organism: uncultured Lachnospiraceae bacterium (assembly GCA_902783205.1). The sequence continues at coordinate 7,545 of CACZQE010000191.1, forward strand.
AAATCATTTTTCTTCCTGGTATGACATGATCATCGTCAAGATTCTGATGTTCCTGATCGTATCCCTCTGGAGTCTCTTGTTTATTATTCCCGGCATCATGGCTTATTATTCCTACGCCATGGTACCCTACATTCTGGAAGAGAAGCCGGATTACAATGTTTACGAAGCTTTTCAGGCATCCAGATACATTATGAAGAAACACAGATGGCAGCTTTTCTGTCTTCATCTTTCCTTCATCGGCTGGTTTCTGCTGGGGTTCCTTACCCTGGGTATCGGTTTCCTATTTGCCACTCCCTACAAAAATGCGGCTGAAGCGGCATTTTACAATGAGATTTCAGGGCGGGCAGATGCCTACTACGGAAGAAAAGAGAGGAATGCATAGATGGGAAGCCGGACAAAGAATAAAAAGCAGCCCCTGTCCCGCCACATCTTTCTGATCGGTTTTATGGGCAGCGGCAAATCCGCTGTTTCAAGAGCCCTGGCCAGACAGCTTGGCGCCAGGCGCTTTGAGATGGACCGGGAAATCGAGCGCAGTGAAGGTATGCGGATTTCCGAAATATTTGAAAAGTACGGAGAGGAATACTTCCGGGATGTCGAAACTTCTTTTGTGAAGAAACTGGCCGGAAAAAGGCCGGTAATCGTATCCTGCGGCGGCGGAGTTGTCCTCCGTCCGGAAAATGTTGCTTCCATGAAGGAGCAGGGAACGATCATTCTCCTTGACGCTTCGCCTGAGACCATACTGTCCAGGGTCGGTCACAGTGATAAGCGGCCCATATTGAACGGACATATGAATGTGGAATATATTTCAGA
>CACZQE010000192.1 GCA_902783205.1 uncultured Lachnospiraceae bacterium
ATTCATGAAACGGTGGACAGCGCAAGTGGAAGAATCATACTTGTCATCAGCAATAAAGAAGTCGCTGATGCGACTGATTCATACACGATAACCGTGACCTTTGACCCGGAAGTTTCAGTCAAGACTTCATCAAAAACGCAGAATCCCACAACACCGGGAGGAGCAAGGACGAGAACAGAGACTACTACCACGACGATGAGATGGGTTCTGACTTCTATGGGATAGGGTGATTTATGTGAATGCTTAAAACTTTTGGCAGACTTGAATTATTCAGGAGAAATCATGAAGCATTTGGTGATTAATAAACTGAAGAGTAACTCTGGTGAGTCTATAGCAGAGACACTGGTCGCTGTACTGATTGCGGCTGTTGCTCTTCTTATGCTGGCAGGAACAGTCAATACTGCCTCAAATCTTATTTCAAACAGTCAGGATAAATTAAAACAATATTATGAAGCAAACAACAATCTGGAACAGAGAAATGGTGGTACTTTAGGTAAGAAAGTGACCATTTCAGGCGCTGGCACTTTACTGGATGGGAATTCTTATTCAGCGACAACATATGAGAATAATGAGCTGAAAAGCGGGGCGGTTATCGCATATGATATCAGTCAGACACCCTAAGCAGGAATTTAACTACCGGCAGTTGTTTTATTGGAGAATTAGTAGATGCGTTTTAGACGATTTAAACTGAATAGAGCAGGCTTCTCTCTGACAGAACTTCTCGCAGCGGTTCTGATTCTTGCAATGGTTTCTACTGTTGTTGCCGGCGGAATCCCGGTAGCGAGGGATGCTTACAGGAAAGTTACCGTAAGTGCAAATGCGCAGGTATTGCTGTCAACAACCATCTCGGCTCTGCGCAATCAGCTGGGAACTGCCACAATTGAAAAAGTTGGGACGACAGATGTTGGTGACGCGGCTGTTAGCGGAGCATCTGTAACATTCTTAAGCGGGTTGAACGGGGCCAGTTCCCAGATAAGACTGGATGGTGGCGTGTTAACCATTCAGGAATTCATAAACTATTCCGGAGTTGAACCACGACCACTGGTACCTGGTACAGATGGACTGTATGCAACATATTCGTCCGGAGCAGATGCCATTACTTTCAATTCGGGAAGTGGTGTGCTGACGATTAAGGGACTCACTGTTAAGAAAAGCGGAGAAACCAGAGAATATATAACCCCGATCAATTTATCTATAAAGGTGATAGGAAATTAAACGCTATGCTGAAAATGATCATGAAGAGAGATTTACATCAGAATAAGAGCGGCTTTACTCTGGTTGAAGTCATGATGGCTGTTGCTATCCTGATAATTCTGACCGGTGTGAGCTTTGTTGGGGTTGTCAATTATCAGCGTTCTTTGAATCTGCTGGAAAAGGACGGGATTGCGAAGGAGATCTATGTTGCTGCGCAAAATCATCTGACTATGCTGGAGGGAATGGGATATCCGGGGATACAGAAAAAAGGAAAAGAGGAGAATAAAACATATTATTTTGCAGTAAATAACAATAGTAAAGATACCCCTTTTATACCTGGGGATTGTAATTTCGATAATAGCATGCTGGGACAGATGCTTCCATTTGGCTCTGTGGATGAAACCGTTCGAAAAGGAGGGAACTATATTATTCACTATCAGACAAATCCTGCTCTTGTTCTGGATGTCTGTTACAGTGATTCGAGGGGGGGAGTTCGCTTTAACCATGAATTTACAGAGGGTGAGTGCAATAAGGATTTTACGACACTCATGAAAAATAAAGGGGCAAGGATAAAGTATACAGATAATTCTGTCATTGGCTATTATGGTGCTCAGGATGCAGCCAGCCTTGAAACAGTGAAGTTTGAGACACCGACAATCAAGGTTATTAATGCGGAGAAGTTAATTGTTGAGGTTACGAATCCGGTTGCAAATGAAGAAGCTCCGTATTCTTACCTGCAGGTTCTTGTAAAAGGTGTGACCAGTCCTGGAGAAAAGATTATTCATCTTAAATTGGATAGTGGTGCGACAGGAGGAAACTTATCTTCGGAGTTTGATTATATACAAGAAGGTAATAAATATACGATTGTACTTGATGATGTTACTGAAGCAGGAAAACATTTCTACGATCTGTTTAATTCAAGTGGTTTTTATCCGGGAGAAGATATTACCATACAGGCAATCGTGTCCAGCACTTCAAAACTGGCCAATGTGGCAAAGAGTGTGGAACAGACGACAAACAGCCTGTTCGCTGAGATCAGCACGGAGGAAGGCGGAACTGTTCAGAATACAGC
>CACZQE010000193.1 GCA_902783205.1 uncultured Lachnospiraceae bacterium
GGACAAGCAATATGAAATTTGAATTATGTAATCTGTCGGTGGAGCAGGGGCAGAAAGTGCAGGGATTTATTGAACTGCCGTTCACTACGGACCGCATCCCCTGTACCCTGATCTACGGCGAGGAGGACGGAGAGACCGCTCTGGTGGAGGGAGGCCTTCACAATGCGGAATACGTGGGAATTGAGACAGCCATAGGCCTGGCCGGTATGCTGGAGCCTTCCGATATCCGAGGCAAGCTGATCATTATCCACCTTCTCAACGTGAACGGATTCCGCCAGAGAACAGTCAGTGTCTGCGCGGAAGACGGGAAGAATCTCAACCGGGTCTTCCCCGGCAATCCCGACGGGACCTATGCAGATAAGATGGCTTACTTCATGGAAAAAGAAATCTATCCCAAGATTGATTACTTTATAGATGTCCACAACGGCGACTGGTTTGAGGACCTGGTTCCCTTTATCTATGCTGTGGGGAAAGCGCCTGAGGAGACAGTGAAGAAAGCCGAAGAGATGGCCAAGGCGGCGGACGTTCCCTTCTTTGTAAGATCGAGCGGTACCAGCGGCGCCTACAACCATGCCGGTGTCATGGGAATTCCTTCCGTCCTTCTGGAGAGGGGATGTATGGGAAACTGGACCAGGGAAGAAGTGGAAGCATCCCAGAAGGATGTACGTAATATCCTTCGCCGGGTCGGTATCCTTATATCAGAACGGTTCCACGGAGATCTGCAGAGGAATATCCCCAGACTGATGCCACATTCCCATTATGTTGATTCAGACAAAGAGGGCTGCTGGTTCCCCATGCGCAAAGCCGGTGATATGGTTGAAGCAGGCGAACTGGTAGGCGTTATCAAAGACTTTTTCGGAAATACAATAGATGAAATACGTTTTGATGAAGACTGTATGATACTGTATCAGACAGTCTCCTATTCCCTGCCCAAAAATACCCCGCTGGTTGCCTATGGACATTATGAAGACTGCATTGAGACGACAGGGGACCATCACAGACATGCCCATACCCATCCCAATTCGATGGTTAAGGTCCACGTAGCGGAGGAATTCCAGTATGAGTCCGACGGAGAGACAGAAAAGTAAAAAAGAGAAAGCTGGTCTTTCCCTGACCACGGGGAGTATACCTAAAGGGTTGATACTCTATGCCATCCCTCTTCTGGCCAGCGGTCTGATCCAGCAGCTTTACAGTACGGTAGACCTGATCTTTGTAGGTCAGCTGCTGGGAACGGAATCCGCGGCAGCCATCGGGGCAAGTGATCTGCTTATCACCTGCTTTGTGGGCTTTTTCAACGGAATGGCGGTGGGATCGAGTGTGTTTGCGGCCCAGCATTTCGGCGGCCGGCGGTGGGATAAGCTTAAGAGCCTGATTTTCACCATGTTCGTAACAGGGCTGGCGGGCGGAATCCTCCTCCTGATCGCGGCCCAGCTGTTTGCTCCGGTATTCCTGCGTATGATGGGGACTCCGGAAGCTATCATGAAGCTGGCGGAGGCCTATCTGCGGATCTACATCCTGAGTATGCCCGGCATAGTCATGTACAACCTGCTCAGTGGTGTTGTGCGTGCCATTGGAGATTCCAGAACCCCCATGCTGGTCCAGCTTTTCGGCGGCATTGTAAATGTGGCGGCGGATTATCTGTGTATTGCAGCTCTGGGGATGGGCGTGGAAGGAACGGCGATCGCCACCATGCTTTCCCAGACCTTTGCGGCCGTTTGCATAGTCGTCTATCTGATGCGGCTGAAAGCCCCCTATGCCCTGTCTTTTAAGGGCTCTGACTTCAGTCTGCCGGAACTCCTGCATGTACTTAAAGTAGGAGTGCCTTCGGGTATACAGGCGATCATTATTACATTTTCCAATATCATTATTCAGTCGCAGATCAACCGTCTGGGCGTAGAGTCCATCGCATCTTTTACGGTTTATTTCAAAGCAGAAATGCTGCTCTACCTGCCGGTTCTGGCTATAGGGCAGGCAGCTGTGGCCTACATTGGACAGAATTACGGAGCGGGAGACTTTGAGCGGCTGAAAAAGGGCAAACGCTTCTGCTTCCTTGGAGGAGCAGGCTTTACCCTGGCGGAAAGCCTGCTGCTGCTGGCTCTGGCGCCGGTCATTGTAAGTGTTTTCACAAGGGATCCTGCAGTCCGCAGTCTGTCATGCCGGATCATGCGCACGACATATCCCCTCTACTTCCTCTGCACTATGCTGGAAGTGCTGAGCAGTAATCTGAGGGGACTGGGAAAGGCTCTTCTGCCCATGATCGTAGTCATTATAAGCTACTGCGGATTCAGGCTGATGCTCCTTTTTATGCTGATGGCTCACTCGAAGACAGTGGGAAGCGTAGCCCTCTGCTATCCGCTTTCCTGGGCTTTTGCGGTATTCTGGATGCTGATAGCTGTCAGATACCAGGAGAGACAAATAAATACGGGCAGGGTCTGATAGATTCCGGTCATACAGGGGTACTTTCATGTCGGGTACTTGACAATCTGATAACCTGTGTTAGAATAAAGTCAATAATAGTTGAATGAATATTCAATTGAATGTACCGTCAACTATTTAAAATAACAGTATCAGTACACAAAAACTATTTATAGACAAGTCAGAAAGGATTTAACAGGTATGCAAAGAAAGGTTTATATCCTGGAAGGTCTTGACTGCGCCAACTGCGCTGCCAAGATCGAGAACAAGCTTAGCAAGCTGCCGGGGCTTGAGGATGTTTCCGTAACTTATGCAACGGAGCAGCTGCGTTTCTCCGCAGAGGATCCGGATGCGATGTTACCCCTGATTCGGGAAACAATCCAGGCAATTGAACCGGAAGTGGAAGTAGTGGAGAGGAACAGGCGAAGAAGCAGCAGGCCGGCTGCAGCACACGACCACGATCACGACCATGAGCATGACCACGGGCATGATCACGATCATGATCACGACCACGGCCACAGTCATGACCATGAAGACAGCTGCTGTGCAGGCCATGACCACGACCATGACCACGACCATGGACATGATCACGACCACGGTCACAGTCACGA
>CACZQE010000194.1 GCA_902783205.1 uncultured Lachnospiraceae bacterium
ATGGTTCCGCCTGCGCAGCTTGTAGCGTTGCTGATCTGGCATGCTTTTGCCTCAAAGTATGTAGCCAGTGCGTCGCCCATACCGGAAACCAGAAGTCTTGCCGGTGCATTGGCAACAACCTGGGAATCCACCAGTACAAGATTGGGGTTAGCCGGCAGCCACAGATAATCCTCGAATACACCGTCATCTGTATATACTACAGAAAGAGCGGAGCAGGGTGCATCTGTTGCAGCGATGGTAGGAGCGATGATAACCGGTGTTCCGCAGTAATAAGCCACTGCCTTAGCAGTATCAAAAATCTTTCCGCCGCCGACACCGATTACCAGGTCACAGCCTTTCTCCTCAACGATTGCTTTTAACCTGTTGATCTCGTTCTTGGAACACTCTCCCCCGAATGCCTCGAAAATAAGCTCTGCATCTGTTCCCTCAAAGCTCTTCTCGATCAATGCTCCAAAACGTTTCTTGCCGCCCTCACTGATCAGGATGAAAGGCTTCTTGCCGAATTTCACAGCATAAGAAGCAATATCTCCCAGGACGCCGGGACCCTGTACATACTTGTTAGGTGCAATGATAATTCTTGCCATAATCCAAATACCTCCTTCAATAAACAGTGAATCAATTGTATATATATCATAACGCAAAGTCTGTTTTTTTACAATCCTTTGTGCATAAATTGCCAAATAAACAGCATCAAAAAGCACCGCCCCGGAGCCGTCATATCCGGCCCTTCGGCGGTGCTGTTCTATCTTAATTATCAGCCATTTTCAGCGGTCGGTTTAGAACTCCGGCTCAATCAGACCGTAGGTCTTATCCTTCCTCTTGTACACGACATTGACTTCAAATGTCTCGGAATTACGGAATACGAAGAAGCTGTGTCCCAGGAGCTCCATCTGAATACATGCCTCCTCGGCATCCATGGGCTTGATGGCGAACCGCTTGCTTCTCGTGATCCTTACGCTCTCCGGACTCTCAACATCTTCATCCAGGAACTCATCGGTAAATGTGCCTACACCTTTGCCGTGGCTGGAGATTCTTGTCTTGTACTTCCGGATCATCCGCTCCAGAACATCCACAACCTTTTCGATGGAAGCATACATGTCCGTGCTGGTCTGCTCGGCTCTTAAGATGTTTCTCTTCATGGGGATCGTTGCTTCTACTTTCTGGTTCTCCCTCTGTACGCTCATGGTAACCTGTACCTCCGTATCAGGATTGAAGAACTTATCCAGCTTTCCGAACTTGTCATAGACGGCCTGTTTGAGCCCGTCGGAAACTTCCAGATTCTTTCCGTAGATAATATACTTCATACGATCACGCTCCTTTTTCAATTGATGCCTATATTATAACAATATTTGCCTGTAAAGACAAGTCGCAGCTGACCATAATCTTGAAATTATCAAATAATTTATATCCTTTTGCTTATATTGTCAGTATTTATTCAATAAATTATTACAATAATATTACCGCATTTTTAAGAGAAAATTGCATTACTTGATAAGAACAGACAAAACAAATGTTTTGGCTTGACTACATTTTGACCACTCTTTTTAAGAGCAAAAAAATGTGGATAATGTGGATAAGTTGGTGGATAAGTGATTTTTCCTTTAAAATCGCCCTTTTTTCATGTGGATAACTATTTTTCTTTATCCACAGATTTTTCATCCGGTCCGCGATTTTCCTGCCGAAAAAAAATAAATTTCGTCATATTGAACAATCTGCATTCTTACGGCAAATCCTTCCATTTCAAAATATTTTGAATTCTTTGACAAATCAGAAGAAAAGCTTTACTTTTACAAAAAAAAGCCGGAAGGCAAAAGCCTTCCGGACATTACTTCTTTTACTGGTTAAAGGACCAGGATCCGTCTTCATTCTTTGACGCGCCGACCACATCATTTCCGTCCTTGGAAACAAGTACATCGGATGTCTCTCCGTTTTCGCCTTCCACCTTAAAGTGGTAGTAGTCTGTGCCGTCCTGGCTGACATCCTCATCACGGGTGTAGGTTCCGTTGGAGGAATACTCACTCTTGGCACGCTCCTCAGCCTCCTGGGCTGTGATGGTCTTTCCGTCGCCGACTGTCACATCAGATGCAGTATCGTTCGTATCGCCGGACATGTCGGAGAAGTCTTCCGTGCTCACATTGGTTCCGCCTTCCGTAGTTACCTCGGGAGCTGCTTCCGTCTCCTCACCCAGTCCGTTCATGGACTTGACCGTATACTGGAAGATATTGCTGTTGTCCACTCCCTGGAACTTTGTGGGAATAAGGACAAACTGATAGGAGTTGACCGTCTGGCCGGAATCTGTCAGATCCGCGTCGATCTCATAGCCGTCTACTGTCTGATCGCAGCGTGTGATCTTGATGCCGAGGTTGCCCACCTTTCCGCGGATCAGGCCGAAGGGATATGTGTCATCTTCATAGCTCTTGAAGAAACGGTCTCCCGCCGGTTCATCGGGACGCTCGAAGCTCTCACCGTAACCTGCGTACAGGGCATGGGCAAACATATCAAAGTCATTCTCTGAAAGCAGGTAATACTGACCCTGGGTTGCCACGTCTCCGGCACCGGTCTGGGCACTTTCCTGATTGATCAGGGATACCAGAACAGCCATGGAGAAATAGAAAGAGTCTGCCTTGGTGTCATCGCCCTTGTCCTTTGATGTGTAATAATCAAGTCCCTGGGAATGATCCTGCACCATCAGTGCTTCCATGGCATAAGTCATGGTCTTCAGTTCCGGGGGAACAGTGATGCCTTCTGATGTATCCGTGTCTTTTTCAACTGCGGTCGATACTTCCTGGGGCTCCGGCTCCGGCTTGGGATCTTCTTTCTTTTTGCTCCTTCCGCAGGCGCCGAGACAGATGATCATTACCGCTGCAAGAAGCACGGCCAGTGACCGCTTCCATGTATGCATTTTCATGATAGTTCTCCTCCTTTTAAGAATGTCTCTTTGAACAAATCATAGCCTATTTTTTCACACTTGTAAAGCCTTGGCCGGCAAAGAAATTACCTGCTTTTTCTTCTGTGCAGGCCAGAGAACCCTGGGCGAAGAAGGGCTTTCCGCCGCCTCTTCCGTTCAGGCATTGATTCATCTCTTTGACCAGGTCCCTGACATCTCCGTCCTTTTGTGCCAGCACATATTTATAGCCCTCTTCGTCGTTTCCGGCCAGGACGGCCAGGATCCCTCTGCAGGATGACAGTATGGTATCCGCGCATTTGCGCAGGACCTGGGGCTCCATGGGATCCAGGAAGATCACCTTGTTTCCGCTGCCCCGGCAGAGCCCTGCCAGAAGGCTGCTGTACCTGTTTTCCTCTTCCATCAGGGCGCCTTTGAGATCGTAGATTTCTTTTTTGAGCTTTTCCACAGCCTTTGCAGTCCGGTCGGCCGGTACGGAAAGCAGCCTGCCGATTTCGGCATTTTCCCTCTCATGGACGCCCAGAAGGGTCAGGGCCCTGCGGCCGAAGACCATCTCCATCCGGACTCCCTCCCTGAAACGGTGGACGGACAGGATCCGGGCCAGGCCCACCATGCCGGACCTTGGCACATGAAGTCCGCAGCAGGCGCAGCAGTCCGCCCCGGGAAAAGCCACAAGGCGGACGGGATCTTCCAGTTCCTTTTTACTTCTGTAGGCAATACTGGATAGTTCTTCTGCAGGAGGCGTCCAGATCCGGACCGGATGATCCTCCCATATATAGCGGTTGACCCTGTCCTCAACCTGCATGACCTGTTCCGGAGTCAGAACCCCGCTGACATCCACTGTCGTCAGGCTTTCTCCCATATGAAATCCGACATTATCGTAGCCGAACATGCTGTGGATCATCCCGCTTACCATATGTTCACCCGAATGCTGCTGCATCAGGTCAAAGCGGTAATCCATGTCTATGATCCCGGTCACCAGGTCTCCTTCATCCAGGGGGCCGCCGGTAAAATGTACCACTTCCCCCTCTTCCTCCTGTACATCCAGAACTTTTCTGCCGCCCAGGATACCCCTGTCTGCCGGCTGTCCGCCGCCCTCGGGGTAAAATACGGTCCGGTCCAGAGTCACCCGCCAGCGTCCGCCGTCTGCCGTGCAGGATGTGACCTCTGCCTCCATCCGGTCCAGGCCTGCATCCTGATAGTATAATCTGTCTGTCATAGCTTTTCTCCCTCCGGATCTTTCTCTCCGATCCGCGACGACTAAGTTAAAAGACCGCCTGCCCCTTGGCCGGCGGTCTTTAGTCCTTTATTCTTTGTCTTCATTGTTCTCCGGCTTCAGATATAAGGTGATATCCGTATCCGGATTCTGCATAAGCATCTGGGACTGTGTAAACTCGATGGTTCCCTCCTCATTGGTATAAAGGAGATAGTCCTCATGATCAAGCACGGTAAAGTAAGTATTGATGGGGATCTTATACTTGTACTCCTTGCCGTCCTCCCCGTCGTAGTCGGAGTAGAGGGTGCAGGTACGTGTATCCTTCTGCTGCATAGCCTTGATGTAGAACTTGGGTGTCTTCAGCTGCTTGTCAAACTCGACAGTGTAGCTGTAGAATACTTCGTCATCCACTGACTCGGAATCGGAAAGAACAAGCTTGGTCTTCTTGTCAACGGTGATGGTCTTCTCGATCCTTGTACCGCCGCCGAAACCGTAGTTCATGGAGTAGTCGTCTCCGTCCGTCACATCATAGGTCAGTCTCAGGGTCAGGGTGTTCTCCCTCTCCTTCTCATCCTCGATCGTGTCATCGGTATTGCCCTGGAAGACATCATTTTCAATGGATGCCACGCAGGTTGACTGATAATCATCGCCGACCAGTCCGTAGAAATAGCGGACACGCTCATCATAGCGGTAAAGCTTCTCATCGTCGATGACCTCTTTATAATCCTCGGATGTTCCTTCCTTCTTCAGGTAGGAATAGTACTTGCCGTCCTTCATGCTGACCTGTCTGGTCGTTGTATAGTCTTCCGATCCGTCAGCCAGATGAGAATAGGACTGAATGATCTTGACATTGTCATGTCCTTCCAGAAGCTTCGCCATGGTGTTGGCTTCGTTGATCTCCTCGATTGCCCTGCTGTTCTCCTGCTTCTGATGGAAGAAAAAGAAGCAGGCTCCGGCAACTACAGCGAGCGTAAGCAGGAGGCTGATACCGAGGATCTTCCAGAACCACGGCTTCTTTGCCTCGCCCTCCATGACCGCATCCTGATCCAGTACATAACCTGTATACTGTTCACCGGTCTGCTGCTCTTTGTTCGATCCGCCGCGCCGGCGGGGTGCGTCATGCTTGTTCTTTTTTCTTCGAACCGGCATCTCCTGTTCGCCACTGTTTCCGGAAATATTATCCTGGTTTGCCATACTGCCGCTCCTTCCTAAAAATCTGCCTAATATTATAATCCATCAGGCAGCGACAATGCAAGGCTTATTGCACATTTTTCATCAGCATATATTTGATGCCGTTGGTCTGGTTGCTCTTTTTCTCTTCTTCCGTCAGGGGGCGGATCACTTTTGCGGGAGAACCGAAGGCCATCATGCCGTCCGGGATCTCCGTTCCCTGGGTCACAAGGCTGCCCGCTCCGATGATACAATCGGACCCGACCTTTGCCCCGTTTAAAATGATGGCGCCCATGCCGATCACCGTATTGTCTCCGATGGTGCAGCCGTGGACGATGGCTCCGTGCCCCACTGTGGTCCCGTTTCCGATCGTGCAGGGGAAATCCGTGCTGGTATGGACCACGCAGTTATCCTGGATATTGGTTCCGGCTCCGATCACGACCCTGGCCTCATCACCCCGGATCACGGCGTTATACCATACGGAACTCTCATCCGCGATGGTTACGTTTCCTACTACGCAGGCGCCCTGCGCCACCCAGACGTTTCCTTTTAAGGTAGCATTCTTGATATAGCTCATAATCAAACTCCTTTATCCTCTTAAATGCATTGCATGTTCTTTACATCTGTCCCAGAAAATCCGCGATGGTCAGCTGGTCTGTCTCCGGAAGGTCTGTCAGAATGGACAGTTCCGCCAGCTTTTCCACATTGGTCTTGCTGACCTTGGTCCGGTCGCGGAAATTTGCCAGGGAAGTGAAGGGTCCCTGGGCGGCCGCTTCCACGATCTGTTCGCAGGCCTTTTCTCCCAGACCTACCACGCTGGCCAGGGAGGGCATGATCTTACCGTCTATGATCCGGCACTCCATGGCCCTTGCCCGGAAAATGTCAATGGGCATGAACTCAAAGCCCCGCTCGTACATTTCCAGAGCGATTCTTCCGTCCCGGATAGTGTCCTGATCTTTCTTGGTCTGTTCCTCCTTGGGCATGGCATTCAGCGCCCTGAGGGCGGACTTGAGCCGGTCTTTTCCGAAGCACATGACCTCGTAGGAAAAGGCGGAAGCCCGGATGGAGAAGTAGGCCGTATAGTATTCCAGAGGCCGATGGACCTTGTACCAGGCCACCCGCCAGCCCATCATGACATAGGCGGCGGCATGGGCCTTGGGGAACATGTATTTGATCTTTTTGCAGGACCAGATATACCATTCCGGCACGCCGCAGGACAGCATCTCTTCTTCCCACTCGGCTCTCAGGCCTTTGCCCTTTCTGACAGACTCCATGATCAGGAAAGACTTTTCCTTTTCCATGCCCATATTGATCAGGTAGGTCATGATATCGTCACGGCAGCAGATGGCGGTGGAAATCTCCGCGTCCCCGTTTTCGATCAGGGTCTGGGCATTTCCCAGCCACACATCGGTCCCGTGGGAAAGACCCGAGATCCGGACCAGGTCCGAAAAGCTCCTGGGCTTTGTATCCACCAGCATCTGGATGACAAAGTCGGTTCCGAATTCCGGCACTCCAAGGGATCCTGTCTGCACCCCTTCGATCTGTTCAGGGCTGATGCCCAGGACCTCCGGGCTGTGGAAAAGCTTCATGACCTCGGGGTCGTCCAGGGGGATGCCGGTTGCCTTGACACCGGTCAGGTCCTCCAGCCTCCGGATCATGGTGGGATCGTCGTGACCCAGAATATCCAGCTTCAGAAGGTTATGGTCGATGGAATGGTATTCAAAATGTGTCGTGACAATATCCGTGTGGATATCATTGGCGGGGTGCTGTACCGCCGTGAATTCATATATCTCATGCTCATGGGGAACGACGATGATCCCGCCCGGATGCTGGCCGGTCGTCCGCTTGACACCGGTGCAGCCTTTGGCGATCCGCTCGATCTCGCATCGGCGCTTGCTGATCCCCCGCTCCTCAAAGTATTTCATTACATAGCCGTAGGCCGTCTTGTCCGCCAGGGTTCCGATGGTTCCTGCCCTGAAAGCCTTGCCCTCGCCGAAGATGACTTCCACGTATTTGTGGGCCTTGGCCTGATACTCTCCGGAAAAGTTGAGATCGATATCCGGCTCTTTGTTGCCCTCAAATCCCAGGAAGGTCTCAAAGGGAATATCGTGTCCTTCCTTGTTGAGGCGGTTCCCGCAGACGGGGCAGTCCCTGTCGGGCAGGTCACAGCCTGACATGCCCTTCATCTGATAGGGCTTTACCAGATCCGAATCAAAGTCATTGAAATGACATTTGGGACAGATATAGTGAGCCTTTAAGGGATTTACCTCAGTGATGCCGGACATGGTGGCCACAAAGGAAGATCCGACAGAACCTCTGGAGCCCACCAGATATCCGTGTTCGTTGGAATCCCACACCAGCTTCTGGGCTATGATGTACATAACAGCAAACTGGTTGCTGATAATGGAATCCAGCTCCCTTGTAAGTCTCTCCTCCACGATGGCCGGGAGTTCCGGCCCGTATATTTCATGGGCTTTATCATAGCAGATCCTGGTCAGGGTCTCGTCGGAATTGGGAATAACCGGCGGACATTTGTCAGGATGGATGGGGGAAATCTTTTCGATCATATCCGCGATCCGGCCGGGTGTCTCAATGACGACCTCCCTGGCCTTCCGGTCTCCCAGATAGTCGAACTCGGCCAGCATCTCCTCGGTGGTCCTGAAGTAGAGCGGCGCCTGATGGTCGGCATCCTTAAAGCCTTTCCCGGCCATTAGGATCCGGCGGTACTGCTCATCCTCGGGATTGAGGAAATGCACATCCCCGGTGGCTGCCACCGGCTTGCCGGTCTTTTCCCCGATCTCTATGATCTTGCGGTTGTAGTCTTTCAGATCCTCCATGGAAGCGGCACTGTGCCGGTCGCTCTCGATCATGAAGGCATTGTTGCCCAGCGGCTGTATTTCCAGATAGTCATAGAAGGAAGCGCTCTCTGCCAGCTCCCTGTCGCTTTTGCCCTGGGTCACCGCCGTAAAGAGTTCGCCTGCCTCACAGGCGGACCCGATCAGGAGCCCCTCCCTGTACTTTTCGATCAGGCTTTCGGGGATCCTGGGTCTTCTGTTGAAATAGTCCAGATGAGAAGCCGATACCAGGCGGTTGAGATTGACCCGGCCGGTCTCGTTCTTCACCAGGATGATCCCGTGGTACGTGGGGGCCTTGCGGATGAGGTCGGCAGATATGCTGCCGGCTTCGTTCAGGGCCTTCAGGCTTGTGATCCCCCTCTCCTCCAGCATTTCCACAAAACGGAGGAAAACCTCGGCCGTAACTTTGGCGTCGTCCACTGCCCTGTGGTGGTGCTCCTGCTTGATACCCAGCCGGCGGCAGACCGTATCCAGCCTGAACTTGCTCATATCCGTAAGGAGCAGCCTGGCCATCTGCACGGTATCCAGGACCGTAAAGGATCCGCTGTAGCCCAGAAGATCCATTTTCCTCTCGATAAAGCCTACGTCAAAGGAGGCATTGTGGGCCACCAGGCAGCAGCCGGAACAAAATGCCAGAAATTCCGGCAGCACCTGTTCCAGGCGGGGCGCGTTAGCCACCATGGCATCGTCAATATCCGTCAGCTCCGTAATCCGCAGGGGGATGGGCCTGTCAGGATTTACAAATGTGGCATAGCGGTCTGTGATCTTTCCGCCGCTCACCTTGACCGCGCCGATTTCTATGATGGAATCTTTCTCGGCGGAAAAACCTGTTGTCTCAAGGTCAAAGACCACGAAATCATCCGACAGGGTCTGGCCCTGTTCATTGATGACCATCTTTTTCCGGTCATTGACAAAATAGCCTTCCACGCCGTAGATGACCTTGAAGTCATCATCTTTTTTCAGGCAGTGATGGGCAATGGGAAACGCCTGCAGGACACCGTGGTCGGTGATGGCCAGAGCCTTATGGCCCCAGCTTTTCGCCGTATTGATCACTTTTTCGATGTCCACCACACTGTCCAGGTCACTCATGACCGTATGCAGATGGAGTTCCACCCGCTTATCCAGGCTGTGATCCATCCGCTTTTCGCTGAAGTCGGGGACCGGCTTGATCCCCCGCACGGATGAAAGCACCAGCTCGTGCTCATAGCGGTCCACCAGGGGCTGGCCTTTTACCCGGTAAAAGCGTCCCTGCCTGAAAACCTGCAGAAAATCGGGAACCTCCTCATCCTTGAGATAGATCTTCCCGATGATACTGTCCGTAAAGTCTGTAATGTGGAACCTGATAAATGTACGGTCCCCTTTGATGGGCCTGGTGTCAATGGAAAGGATCTCTCCGTGGATCACCACCAGGCCGATCTCATCCACGATCTCTCCGATGGATATAATCTCACCCTCGCAGTCTCTTCCGTAGATCAGATCCGGATCACGGCCGGATCTTTTGAAGGCCTGCTTGCGGGCTCTCTCCTCAAAAAAGCTGCCGCCGTAGGCGCCGGACCTCTTTGATGTCTTTCCGCCGTCTTTGCCGGCTGACCGGTCACCCTCGTCAGCAGACTCCGCCTTCTCCAGCCTTTCCATGACCATGCCGACCTCCCGGTCCAGGCGGTGCTGCTTTTCTTCTTCATGGCGGCTGGTAAGATGGTTGCGGAAATGACAGTCTACATGTATCTGGCATCCGAACCGGTCCCTGAAAAG
>CACZQE010000195.1 GCA_902783205.1 uncultured Lachnospiraceae bacterium
CCGTCAGGTGAAGATCCAGGTGAACTTCGCCACAAAGAACGTGGTATTCCTTGGAAGGATGAACAAGAGCAAATCTTTCAACTACGCTTTAAATGTTGTTGTATTTACAGGCTCCAAGACCGCTTCCATCAGAAGCAAACAGGTCAGAGGCTATAAAGGCAGAGGCTGGTGGGGCGTTGTATCCGGCAAGGGCAAGGGCCAGAGATGGTTCATCTACAAGAAGCCGGGCTCATCTACCAAGTATTATTACCAGTGGGCTAGCGGCATCGGCAAATCCGGCGCTTTATTCCACTCACCCAGATACTTGAAGTACAAGAATAAGCATTCCATCTATGCGCAACATTACAATGCCATGGGTGTAAGTCATATCGCAACCAAGTGCGTACGTCTTAACTGTGTAAATGCCAAGCTCATCTTTGACATGGCGAGAAACAACAAGGGCGGCTGGGCTAACAGAGCATACTTCGTTAACTCTTCTTCCCAGACCGGTCCTTTCGGAACAACAAAACTCGGAGACCAGGGTAATTCCCTTGGCGGACGCAACTACGATCCGACCGATCCCAGTCTTTGATGATCTGATATCTCGTAACAGAAACATTACGGTCATATAATGTGATTCGTGATGAGGTACCATTAAAAAGTAACAGCCGGCAGGTATAAAAAACCTGCCGGCTGTTTTTTCTTTATATACTGTTTATTATTAAGCCAATAGCTTTGTGTTGGCCTGGCTGCAGGGATTATTCTGCTGTCTCATCACTGTCCGCAGTCTCAGCTGTCTCCTCAGACGCAGGTGCGACCGGCTCTTCAGGCTGTGCTTCCGTCGCATCTTCCTTTGCCGGCTCCGCCGCCTCAACTTTTTGTCCGCAAGCCGGACAGAAAGCATATCCGGGATCAACTTCCTTGCCGCAGTTGCTGCAAAGGATCACTCCCTTTGCCTTATAGTATTCCTTCTCCTTTGCCTCGAGGGTTGTGATCAGTGTGCGGATTTCCTCAATCTTTCCGGAAACATCCTCTGCGGCATCTTCCGCTGCATTCCGGTAAACAGTCTTTCCCAGGTCTCTGTAGAGCTGGTCAAGCTGATACTGAAGCTGGGCCTTCTCACGGGAGAACTGGCTCTGGTCTACCATTTCTTTGGCAATCTGGGAAAGGCGGTCACTCGTCTGTGTTACCATTTGTTCTAACTCATCAAAAAATGCCATATCAATTACCTCCTATGATGATTCTTTGAATATCCGTTTTTTAACTGAAGCTTTTCGGCTTCGTTACCCATCATACCACATAGGCTTTCCCAATTAAAAGAAAAGCACCCGTCCTGCTTTTACTCTCTTTTTCTGTTCCATTCGATTTAGAACACGTACAGCAAAAGTCCTAGAAGTATACCAGTTCCTCTTCCGGCGGCTGGCTTGCTTCGATCCGTTTTGCGTAGAGAACCGGCCCTTCCTCCTGATAAGACTCGTTATATTCCACTTTGATCTCGGCAGTCAGCCGGATCCACATTTTATTCTTAAGAGTCTTGATGGTAGAAGACTTGGCATTGTTGGTATGACAGATATAGCCAATAAACTGTATATCATCCGCACAGCAGGTCATGGCATGCCTGCCGGGCACAAAGAAGCCCTTGGGCATCCGTATGGATTTAAAGACTCTGGCCGTCATTTCTATAGTTTTGCCGTCGTAAACCTGGGGACGCTCCATGGCGTCAATGAACCAGATTCCGTAGTCCTCATCTTCCAGTGTGATCTTATCCCCGCTGATATCAAAGGGCAGGACATCTTCCTCCTCCCCTTCCTCATAGGGATCCATGGAATCAAAGAGGACCTGAACCCCGCGGTTTACGGCTTTGATGCTTCTGCGCCAGGTTGCCCTGGGCATGTCTTTTGTACAGCGGTTGATGATCACCATCTCTGCCGCCTTAAACATGTCCACTGCCAGAGAACGCATATTATTCATATAGAGGTCAAAGGTTTCTGCATTGGCGCAGACGATAACCTGGAAGATACGAAGGACCGTCTGATCCAGCACCCGGTAGAGATCTTCCATCTGCCACATGCCATTGTACTCCAGGATTACCCGGTCCGGGTAATGTCTGAGCAGGTTTCCGGTAATAAAATCCGGTGTCAGTTCTTCCTTTTCTTCCACCATGACAAGGGTGGAATTAGTCCGTGACAGAAGGTCTTCATCATACTCTTCCAGTCCATCCTCACAGGCAAAGATCAGCGTCCGCTGACCGTCATTAAAATAGTCTTCCTCCAGGGTTTCCTGGATGAATGTTGTCTTTCCGCTCTCCAGAAAACCCAGGAACAGATAGACAGGTATCTCCATTTTCTTCTTTCCCGGCATATCAGTTTCCTCCTGCCCTGCTAGCAAAGGCCAAAGAGCTCTTCAAGTTTA
>CACZQE010000196.1 GCA_902783205.1 uncultured Lachnospiraceae bacterium
GAGTTACAACCATTGATGTTTCAAATATAATAATAAGTAATGGAGGGAAAAATCAGACTTTAACAGGGAAGATATATAATTCTACTCCTAAACCGCCGAAGGATACGGCAGACTGGGATCGCCTGAGCTACCTGACCGCAGCTGTCAATGCCGTATCTCGTGCTATTTATCGTCTTGATCCGGGAGCAGAAATTGGGCTTGTTACTTTTGCTTCTGCTGCAAGCGGTGGAACATTGTACGGGGCTGACGATGAAGAATCTTTTCTGAATTCACTGCATGGTATCCAGCCGGCCGGAGGAACAAATCAGACTTCTGCATTTAATCTGATTAATAACAGCAATCCTCCGATTTTTACAACAAATTCCGGTAAGCGACAGGTTGCGCTGTTGATTACAGACGGAGCACCACAGGGAACTACATGGGATCTTATTGAAAGAGCGGCGGAAACAACTGAAGGAAAGGGAGTTGAGATATGGACATTAGGAATAGCTCTTGATCGCGTTGGTGATAATAAAGCTAAACTTATGGCATTGGCCAGTGATGGGGGCTATTCCGGTAATGCTGAAAATGCCGATCAGTTAGTGACCGAGACACAGAACATATTGGAGGAAATGCTCGTAAAAGCGACTGTGATCGGAGAAGTATACGACACCGTTGACCCTGCCTTTTATCCAGTCGATGCATCAGGGAATCCGATAGAAGCAGGTTTTTACTATGCCGATACGGTTGGAGGAAGTATTACAAGACATAATACAGCACCTTCTGATACAAAGAAATTGTACTATCAATGGGTCAATAATGACGGCACCTGGACAATCACCTACTATAATCAGGATATAAAATGGCCGGATGACGGCGGATGGGCATCTTCTTTCTACATTAAGGCTAAAGAAGACTTTATGGGTGGAAACCAGATTTCCACCAACAGCGGATTTGACAATCGTGTCGAAGCAAACCGGGTTAAACACAGTGGGGCTCCGGATGGTTATTACTGGCTGAACGAAGATCACTCGTCATTCAGAGCAGATTTCAAGATGCCTTATGTCAATGTCGATGAGCTGACCATGAATGAAAACGCAACCGAATGGAGAGTATATCTTGGAACAGAGGTTAACCCGGCTGAAGAACTGAAAAAGCTTTGGGATAAGATACTTATCAATCAGGTAGTCAAAGATAACGGAACAAATGATGAAGTTATTACTATAACGAACGGAAATCAGATGTATTATTCTGACGAGCCGCTGAATGATGCAGCAGCCCCGGATGGTACTTCCAACGAAACCCTCCCGCTTTCCCATTTTGTCAATCCATCGTTGATTGATACACTGCTTCAGCAGATTGACAGTAACAATCCAACAGGAAGCGCGGAGCTGACGTATCGTTATTTCCCGTATGGGCATGATACCGTAGGGACGTTCAACATACAGTTGACTAAAACGATCAATACAGACGAAGAAAGCTACTATGCACCAGGCAGGCATGAAACAACTGAGACAGGCGATAACAAAGAAATATATACGCTTACAGTGACTTACACACCTACAGATAATGGTGCTTCCGAGACCTACGCTCAAACAACTTATGGTCAGTCAGCTGGTAAAGTTGCAGATGGCTATGATGGGACTACGGGGAATAAGATAGACAGTGAAAACACCCATAAGATCCATGTCTTCGCCAAGGATCTCGAAATCCAGAAGAAGGATATGACGAATACCAGTAAGCTCATTGATACTGCAAAATTCAAGTTGTATCGCGCTCCTAAAAAGATCAAGGTAACAGACGAAGAGACCGGCGAGGTAACTGAAGAGTATGAGGAGGCAACAGACGAAATTGAAGTTGATGGCAGTACGATATCTGTTGTTCAGATAGGAGATGAGATGACCACTTCCGGCGGCAAGATTACGGTAGAAAACCTATCCTATGCTTCCAATGGCGTTTATTACCTTGTAGAGACAAAAGCTCCTGATGGATACATTATTAGCGAAAGTCCAATGACAATACGTCTGACTCTGAAGGATGAGTATAAGGATTACAAGGATCCGAATCCAATAATCACGGATATTAGCAATACTCCGTATAATTGGACACAGACTGTCCAGAAGCTGGCATATGC
>CACZQE010000197.1 GCA_902783205.1 uncultured Lachnospiraceae bacterium
ATCGAGACGATTCTGGGTAACCATACGTGACACACTGGTCCTGCTTTGTGTGGCAGTTGCGGTAACACCGGCATTCCGGATGCGTTTTTGGAATATCGGGGCAGAGGGGCAGATCCTCCTGGGATGTATTGCTTCCGCGGCATTGATGATCTACGCAGGCGATTCACTTCCTCCTGCACTGCTCCTGATCGTCATGTTCGTAGCCAGTTTTCTGGCCGGCATGATCTGGGGTATCATTCCTGCCATCTTCAAGGCAATCTGGAATACCAATGAAACCCTCTTTACTCTGATGATGAATTATGTGGCCATGCAGCTGGTATGCTTCTGTATTGTCCATTGGGAGAACCCGGCCGGATCCAATACAGTAGGCATCATCAACGGAGCCACAAGGGCAGGATGGCTTCCGCCTCTTTTCGGTCTGGAATACGGATGGAACATCGTGATTGTTCTGGCCCTTACTACATTTGTCTATATATACATGAAACGCACCAAGCACGGTTATGAGCTTGCCGTAGTGGGTGAGAGCGAAAATACCGCCCGCTATGCAGGAATTGACGTGGGCCGGGTTATCATCCGGACAGTGGGAATCTCCGGCGGTATCGCAGGCCTGGCAGGATTTATCCTTGTCAGCGGCGCTTCCCACACCATATCTATTGACACGGCAGGAGGCAGAGGCTTTACAGCCATCATCGTATCCTGGCTCGCCAAGTTCAATGTATGGCTGATGGCGGTCACAGCTTTTCTCCTGGTATTTATGGAGCAGGGCGCTATCCAGATCGCTACAAAATACAATCTGAACAAAAACGCTTCCGACGTTATCACGGGAATCATTCTTTTCTTTGTGATTGGTTGTGAGTTCTTTATCTACTATAAACTGGAATTCAGAAAGAGCCATAAGAAGGCAGCGTAAAGGAGGATAGAGATGGCAGTTGCAATTACTTTTATTCAGAAAGCAATCACGCAGGGCATCTGTATGCTCTATGGCGCGGACGGCGAAATCCTGACGGAGAAGTCCGGTAATCTGAACCTGGGAATTCCGGGAATGATGTACATGGGCGGCGCCGGCGGACTGATGGTTGCCTTTTACTATGAAAAAGCCAGTGCCCATCCGAACGGACTGGTCGGCCTGATCCTTTCTTTCCTGGCTGCTTTTGCATTTGCGGCTCTGGGCGGACTGATCTACAGTGTGCTGACCATAACACTGAGGGCTAATCAGAATGTAGCCGGTCTGGCTCTGACTACATTTGGCGTAGGTTTCGGTAACTTTATCGGAGGATCCTTGTCCAGGCTTGCCGGCGGCGTTGGACAGATTTCTGTGAAAACCGTGGGACATGCCTATCAGGCAAAGATCCCTCTGCTCTCAAAGATTCCCCTGATCGGAGATATCTTCTTTGATTACGGATTTCTGACTTACTTTGCCATCATCATTTCCGTGCTGATGACATTTTTCCTGAAGCGCACCCGCTACGGCCTTAATCTGAATGCCGTGGGCGAGAGCCCTGCGACAGCGGATGCTGCAGGTATCAATGTAACCCTCTACAAGTATCTTGCCACCGTGATCGGCGGCGGCATTGCAGGTCTGGGCGGCCTCTACTTTGTTATGGAGTACACAGGCGGAACCTGGACCAACAACGGATTCGGCGACAGAGGCTGGCTGGCGATCGCCCTGGTTATCTTTGCAGTGTGGAAGCCTGTCAACGCCATCTGGGGTTCTATCCTTTTCGGAGGATTATATATTCTTTATCTGTACATACCGGGACTGGGAAGGAGTATGCAGGAGGTATTCAAGATGCTGCCTTACCTGATCACGATCATCGTACTGATCATCACCAGTCTCAGAAAGAGGCGGGAACAGCAGCCGCCTCAGAGTCTCGGTCTGCCGTACTTCCGGGAGGACCGTTAGCGCTCAGAACTATAGCAGGAAGCATCCGGCAGAATTGTTTACGGATGCGGACAGGAGGAATTGTATGAGAAAATGTACACTGTTACTGGTGATACTTGTGATGGTGCTTGCGGCATCGGGATGCAGCAGAAGCTGGAATTTCCCGGAAGGCACTACAGAAGCGGGAGGCGGGACTAAAGCGGCCGCATCCGGCGGGATCAAGGCAGGCTTTCTCTTTGTCTCCGGGGAAGAGGGTACGGATGTCCTTTCCCATAAGGCAGGAATGAGCAAGGCCCAGGCTGTTACAGGTCTTGCGGCAGGCCAGGTTGTATATAAGACCAATGTCAACAAGAATGACGTGGAGAAAAAGGTGGATGAACTGGTAGAGTCAGGATGTAACGTCATCTTCTCCTGTAATGCGGTTTTTGAAGACAGCATTCTCGAATGTGCCCGTAAGTATCCGGATGTTACTTTTTGCCAGATGGACGGACGCAAAGCCGAGGAGAGCGGCCTTGATAACATGCATAACTATTATACCAGGATATACGAAGCCTACTATGTAGGCGGTATGGTGGCCGGGAAGAAGCTTGTGCATATGCTCAATACCGGCAAAGCATCCCCCTACGGACCCAATGTGGGATTTGTGGCTTCAAAGAAGTCTCCTGAGGCAATCAGCTGTGCCAACGCTTTTTATATGGGAGTGAAGAGAGAGTATTCCAACGCAACCATGTACATCCGCTATGTCAACTCCAGCGGTGTCTACGATAACGATGCAAAACAGGCAAAACAGCTGGTGGCTGCAGGCGTATCCATCATGGGAGAGTACACATCAACTTCGGCTGTGGCATCAATCTGTGCGGAAAACGGCATCCCCATGGTGGGAAGAGATGTGAACCTCATCAACGCTGCGCCCAAGAATGCACTTACATCTGCCACCTCTGACTGGAGTGTTTATTATACCTATGTGATCCAGTGCCTGCAGGACGGTAAAGAGATCGAAAAGGACTGGATCGGCGGATATGCGGAAGGCGCCAATATCATTTCCCAGCTCAACGATAAATACATCGTGGACGGAACAGCTAAAGAAGTGGCTAAGCTGGAGAAAAACATCCGCGACCATAAGGCCAGAATCTTCAATCTGGAAAAATTCACGGTACAGGGCCAGAACTTTAAAGATCTGGCAGAGAATAATGATGAATACAAGCGTTTCAAAGATGCAATCGGAGACGGACAGTACAGAGAATCCTACAAGCATTCGGCACCGGACCTGGATGTTCTGTTTGACGGTGTAGAAGTAAGTGATTACAACTATCTGGCTTCCCAGGAAGAAGAGAACAACTAAAAAATTATAGCTTGTATTATTCGGTATGACATGATATAATTGTTTTCGATTTTGTGGACACAGGAGGTGTAAACAGTGCTTCGTACAGCATTAACTGTTATTTTTATCATAGTATGTCTCGCATTGATTGCAGTAGTTCTGATGCAGGAGAGCAAAGATTCCGGTTTCGGATCACTCAGCGGACAGGTAGATACATATGCAAGCAGGAACCGGGGACGGACAAAGGAAGGTCAGCTTGAAAGAGCGACAGTGATCCTTGGAGTTCTCTTCTTTGTGCTGGCAATCTGTCTGAGCCTGAAGTTTTTCCAGTAAAGATTTACTAAACGCCGCCTCAATGTGAGGCGGCATTTCTTTTTCCTGCCTGTCAGGAAGCCTTGTATGGAGCAGTATCTATGGAGAGAAGTTTGAAGGAACAGAGAAAAGAGAATATACGGCAGATGATTCTTTCCGAAGAATATGTTCCTATGAAGATCAAGGAGATGGCGGTTTTCATGTCTGTCAGCAGGGAGGACCGTCCTCTTTTGAAGGAAATCCTTGATGAACTGGTGGCTGAGGGTGTAATAGAACTGACGGCCAGAGGGAAATACGTAAAGCCTGAGAACCGCAGCGTGACCGGAAAGTTTACCGGCCATGCCAGAGGGTTTGGATTTGTCAGCTCTGACGAACTGGAAGAGGATATATTTATTCCCGCTCCTTATGTAAACGGGGCTTTTCACGGTGATACCGTCCGGGTCAGGGTTGCGCCCTATGTTCCGGAGCAGGGAAAGCGGCCCGAAGGTATGGTCCTTAAGATTCTTTCCCGGGGAACGAAGACACTGATCGGAACCTATTTTAAGGAGTCCGGATTTGTTGTGCCCGATGACAGCCGCCTGGGCAGAGGGATACACATTCTGCCCGGGAAAACTATGCAGGCATCCGACGCCGACAAGGTAACAGTAGCCATCACTTCCTATGGAGAAGGCAGGCGGAAACCGGAAGGAAAGATAATCGA
>CACZQE010000198.1 GCA_902783205.1 uncultured Lachnospiraceae bacterium
ACTGCGGCAGGCTGCAGGGCAAAACTGCAATTGCCTTATACCGTTATTTTATCGATAAAATGGGAATCAGACAATAATTAAGTTGCTATTTAATGCAATCTACTTGCGCATGATGCGGGGCTCGGCCGTAACAGAACCAGGCCGGCGGCCAGGACATTATTGCAAAAAAAAATAATGGTGATAGAATAATAATATACAAATTCCGGTCTTTTACACTTAAGAAAGAATAAATCCTCGTAATCCATTGAAAATCAATGGGTTGCGAGGATTTTCCATATCGAGATTTATGCGTGTCGGATCCGTGCTTTGGATTCTTTGATGATTTTCTTCATCTGCTTGGTCGGGATGATGTTGTAATCGGTCCTGAAACCAAAAGCATCGTGAAGGGCATCCGTGATGTCGGTCCGCATGTAGTTGGGCAGGTATCCTTCTCCCAGCACTTCCCGGACGGACATGTCCCGGAGCGTAGAGATGATCTGGCTGCAGGTAAAGTTTCCTCCAAGTTTTTTCTCCATGTATCGATAAATGACCAGTGCCAGATAGCAGGTGAGGAAGTGAGCTTCAATGTGGTCCTCCAGACTGACGTAAGCGGGTCTGGCTTCGAATTCGGATTTCATGATGCGGAAACACTCTTCGATCTGCCACCTTTGGTGATTTATCCGGATGATATCTTCGGGCGCATCTTCCAGATTGTGAGTCACCGCATAGAATCCATCGTACATTTCCTCTTCCGCGATCCGATCTGTGTTCAGAGTGCACTGAACAACTTCCGCGACCTCTCCGTCTTCGGTGACGGAGGTCTTCTGGATGAATCGGCGAAAATCCTGCTGGTTCTTCCTGCCTCGCTTCGCGTTGCCGCTGTCGATCGCCCGCTGCGCCCGGTCGATCTGCCCCTGCCGGATACTGCGCTGATACTGCTGGTACTTCAGGGAGAATGTGACGATCAGAGTCTCTTCAAAGTCCCCTCTGTCTACAAGGCATTCTTTATAGAAAGTCTTGTCATAGTCCTTGACTGGATCGAGCTGCCTGAGATCATAGACTTTTCTGCGGCCGCGGCCGCTGCGGGCTCCGCTCAGGGACCAGCCTTCCGGTGAAAGTGCCCAGCCCTTGTATTCTTTCTTCAGTTTCTTCAGAGACTGGGTGGTGATGTAGGCACGATCCT
Organism: uncultured Lachnospiraceae bacterium; assembly: GCA_902783205.1. Next base: position 1,163 of record CACZQE010000198.1, read on the forward strand.
GCATGTTGTTGAACCTCTTGTTTGCCATCGAAGCCAGTCCGGCATCGGTACAGACCACAAACCTGGACATCCCGAACTCGGAGAGCAGTTTCTTCTCCAGTGGACGCAGCGTGACCTGTTCGTTTGTGTTACCTGGATGAATGGAGAAGGCAAGAGGGATCCCGTCATGATCGATGAACATTCCCATCTCCACCAGAGGCAGGGGCCGATTCTCTTTGCTCTTACCGTATGCCCTGAGCCCATCCTCATCGGACTGCTCGATCTCAAAGAAGAAATTAGTGCAGTCATAGTAGATGACTCCGGTATGCCGCTTCCCCAGAGCAAAACTGTTCTTGTAGAGCTGTTCCTGGATGAAGTCGGACTCTTCCGCCAGAATGGAGAGTGCACGGTACACCTGATGGTCCTTGAAAGCAGGCTGTTCGATGAGAGTTTCTGCGAACCGACAGGTCGCCCGTTTGGAATCCGGCTCGATGATCCGCCCATAGATGAGGCGGGAAAGGATCTCATTCAGATCGAACTTAAAGGAATGACGTCTGGAGATCGCCTTGCAAATGAGATCCAGTTTCAATTCATGGTAGATCTTCTGGGGGAAGAGATAGCCGATCTGGTATTCGTAGCGGTAATCCTTGGTCAGTTGTTTGTTCGGGGAGAAAGAAAGTGTGATCTCCTGATTCTCCGCCTTCTCCTTTTCATTGAGCTGGCGGACATGTTCTTTTGCCCATTCATCCGGATCGCATCCGTACTTAGCCCGGATATCATTTTCGTTGCCCAGTTTTTCAACCGTCACGGAATGTTCGACACCTTTACTGTCGTAGTACGTCTTAATGACGTAGAAAAGTCGTCCGTTCTTTGTCTTCGTGGTTCTGATACGCATTCCATCACCTCCATATACATATCTATATTATACCACAAGACGCAGAAAGACGCAACTAAAACTTTGAAATTTTGACAAGAAAAAAAGGCATTTTTCAATGCCCGCAATGATTTTCGATCTTTCAAACTGTAAAACTCCCGGTGGCACACATCTTGCTGTGGTAAAATGGTAACAAAACACTGGCAGACAACCTGCAGACAGAAAATTATCATGAGCAAGGAGGATTTTTTATGGGCATTCCATCGGAC
>CACZQE010000199.1 GCA_902783205.1 uncultured Lachnospiraceae bacterium
ATAGCCATGGGCCGGATCCGGGACACTCTGGACCGGATCGGCGTCCTGCTGAAAGAGGGTCACGATGTGGTTCTGGCTGTCAGCGGAGACCCGCTGATGTACAGCCTTTACAAGACCATCACCAAAGACCCTGCCAGTCGGGACTGGGAGATGGAGATTCTCCCCGGGATAGGCTCTCTGCAGATGCTGGGAGCGGCTGTGGGACAGACCATGGAAGATGCCGAGATCATCAGTGTCCACGGCAGGAGCCGCACGCCTGGATCTATTGCCCTGGCAGTGAAGGAGAATCCAAAGGTGTTCTTCCTGTGCAGTAAGGAACAGGGACCGGGATGGCTGTCAAAGATCATGCTGGACTATGGCATGAAGGATGTGACGGTTTACTCCGGGTCGGACCTGTCCTATGAAAATCAGCAGATCATGCAGGGATCTCCTGAAGAAATGGCGGAAAAGGAGTTTCCGGCCCTCTGTGTTGCCATGATTTCCAATCCCCGGCCGGAGAAGATCACCAGACCCTGCTTCCTGTCCGATGCGGACTTTGAGCGGGGAAAAACGCCCATGACCAAAGAGGAAATCCGGGCGCTGATCCTTCAGAAGATGAAGGTGGCGGCAGACGACGTCATCTGGGATCTGGGGGCAGGAACAGGATCCGTTTCCATTGAGTGCGCCAGACAGGCTCCCTTCGGCCAGGTCCACAGTGTGGAACAGGCGGAGGAAGCTGTGAACCTGATCAGAAAGAACAGAGAAAAGTTCGGCACGGACCATCTCCATGTTTATCACGGCAGAGCCGGTGAGATTATCCCCACTCTGCCCAATCCCGATAAGGTCTTTATCGGAGGCAGCGGCAAAGAACTGGCTGCCATCATGGAACATATCGCATCCCGGGAAGGAAAATGCCGGGTAGTGATCACTGCCGTAACACTGGAGACCATAGCGGAGGCAAACAGCGTGCTTGCCGAATATACCCCCGATTACGATGTGATACAGGCAACAGTGGGAAGAGGCAGAAAAATAGGAAGTTATCATATTGTTGACACGAATAATCCGGTCATGATATTCACAGCGGAGGTGTAGTATGAGCAGGAAAGCATTGGTGGTGATCAGTTTCGGATCCAGTTATCCTCAGGCGGTCCGGGCGATTGACAATGTGGAAGATGCATTGAAAAAAGCCTTTCCGGACCATGATTTTTACCGGTCCTTTACGTCGGGTATGATCATCAGGAAGATAGAAAGGGAGCAGGGTGTCCGCATCCTGAATCCGGCACAGCTGATGGAAAAACTGGTGCAGGACGGCTGTGAGGAAGTCCTCTGCCAGCCTACCCATATCATGAGTGGGATCGAATACGAGAAAATGGTCGGGATGATCGAGTCCTTCAGGGACCGGATCCCGGATATCCGGATCGGGGCACCGCTGCTGACTGACCCTGAAGATTATGAAAAAACAGCCCGCATCCTGCTGGAACAGGTTCCCGAAAAGCTCTCGGAAGACGAAGCGTTTGTCCTTATGGGCCACGGGTCTGCTCACAGCGCGGACGCAGCATATAAACGGATGCAGGAAGAGTACCTGCGTCAGGGATTTGAAAATGTATTTGTAGCCACAGTGGACGGATCCGTCCGGATCGGCAGCATTGTCGGAAAACTGAAGGAAAGAAAGATCACAAAGGCATATATGATGCCCATGATGATCGTGGCAGGAGACCATGCCAGAAATGATATGTCCGGGCCGGAGGAGGATTCATGGAAATCCATCCTTGAGAAAGAAGGGATCGGTACGGAAGCAATCATGCGGGGCATGGGTGAGATTGACGAGATTGCCGATATGTATGTGGCACATTTAAAAAACACTATAAAGGAGAAAAAGATGAGAGGAAAATTATATGGAATCGGCGTTGGCCCCGGAGATCCGGAACTGATCACTGTAAAAGCACAGAGACTGATCAGGGAGTGTGACGTGGTGGCAGTCCCCGTGAAAAAAGAGGATGAAGACAGTGTGGCACTGAACATTGCCAGAGGAACCACTGACATTCCGGACGAAAAGGTCATGAAAGTCCTCTTCAGGATGGATCCTGACAAGGCAGTCAGGGAGGCATGCCGGAAAGAAGCCATGGAAAAGGTAAAGAAGACTCTGGACGAGGGTAAAAGCATTGCCATGCTGGCCCTCGGTGACATCGGAATCTACAGCACCTATTCTTATGTACACAGGATGCTGGTGGAGGCAGGCTATGAGACGGAGATGGTCTCCGGCATTCCGGCTTTCTGCGCAGGCGCCAGCAAGGCAGGTATCTCCATCGTGGAAGGAAACGACGGTTTTGCCGTAATTCCCTCTCTGGCAGGAATAGAAGAAGTGGAGCAGGCGCTGGATCTTTTCCAGGACCTTGTGATCATGAAGGTTGGAAACGATGTGAAAGAGGTATGGAAAGTGCTCTGTGACAGAGGGCTCCAGGACACTTCCGTGATCATCAGCAATGTGGGACTGGAAGGCGAATATGTAGGACCGGTGGATCCTGACCGTGAATATGGCTATTTCACTACCATGGTAATCAAACACACCCTGTAAACCTTATAAGGCAGGAAGATAGAATGAAGTATGATGTGCTTGTAATCGCAGGGACAACTGAATCCAGACAGGTAATCGAGGATCTCCTGAAAGAGAAGAAGCAGATTCTTGCCAGTGTGGCTACGGAACTGGGAGCAGAAATGCTCTCGGATTATCCGGTGGACATCCATGTGGGAAGACTGGACAGGGCAGGATTTGCCATGCTCTTTTCCGAGCATGAGATTTCAGAGATTATCGATGCTTCCCACCCCTTTGCAAAGATTGTCACGCAGACGGTCAGGGAAGCTGCCGGTGAGGCCGGCATACCTTATAAACGCTATGAGAGAAAAATGCTTACATATGACTACGACCGGATCATCTCCGTGGCGGACGCCCCGGCGGCGGTGGAAAAGCTTAACGGGATGGAGGGAAATATCCTCCTGACCACGGGAGTCAACACGGCTGCTCTTTACGCGCAGGGCGTCCGGGACGCTGGCGACCGGGTCTACATCCGGGTGCTGGACAATGAGGCTTCCAGGGAAGGCTGCAGAAAAGCGGGTTATCCCGATGACCATGTGATTGCCGAGATGCCTCCCTTCAGCGTGGAGGATAATATCAGACAGATCCGCCGGACAGGAGCAAAGGTCCTGGTGTCAAAGGACAGCGGTAAGGCGGGCGGCGTGGACGTAAAGGTGGAAGCATGCAGGCAGACGGGAATCGATATGATTCTGATCAGCCGTCCTGAAAGCTGAGTTACATCATGGAGATAAAAATGACAGATCATCAGACAGGAGGGATCCCCAGGATCCTTCTGGCCGGTTCCAACAGCGGATGCGGAAAGACAAGCATAACCTGCGGCATCCTGAAAGCGTTTACGGACCGGGGACTACAAATACAATCTTATAAATGCGGACCGGACTATATCGATCCCATGCTGCACACCCATATTACGGGCCAGGCCTGCAGGAATCTGGACCCCTTCTTCTGTGACGGGGACATGCTGAAAAGTCTGGTGGCAAAAGACAGCGCGGAAGCGGACCTTACCGTGATGGAGGGTGTCATGGGCTACTATGACGGTATCGGTGTAAGCAGTGATAAAAGCACCCACACGGTATCGGTGGAGACAGGAACGCCCACCATTCTGATCCTGAATGTCAAAGGCATGTCTCACACCATGATCCCTCTGATCAGGGGACTGATCGGTTATCAGGAAAATCCGGTTGCCGGCGTGATTCTCAACCGCTGTTCTCCGGGACTCTACCGGCTTATGAAGCCGGAGCTGGAGAAGAGCCTGGGCATCGCTGTAGCAGGCTATTTCCCCCATACAGAGGGCATCCATATCGGCAGCCGCCATCTGGGTCTTATGACAGCCGCAGAGATCAGCAACCTGGATGAAGTCATCAGTCTGCTGGGTAAGGTGGCCGAGGAATGTATCGACCTGGATCTTCTGGCGGAGATTGCCCGCGGGGCAGCGCCGCTGCCTGCAGTCAGCCGGCCGGTTCTGCCGGCTGAGAAAAAAGCCGTGATTGCGGTGGCCATGGATAAGGCTTTCTGCTTTTATTATCAGGAAAACCTTGAAATCCTGGAGCAGTCGGGTGCGGAACTTAAATATTTCAGCCCGGTAAATGACAAAGAACTTCCGGAAGGAACCGATGGTATTTATCTGGGCGGCGGATATCCGGAAACCTATCGCAGGCAGCTGTCGGAGAACGCCTCCATGAAAAAGGCCATCCGGCAGGCCGTGGAGGAAGGAGCCCCGGTGATTGCGGAATGCGGAGGCTTCATGTATCTTTGCGACAGCCTGATCGAGACAGACGGAAGCTCCATGCCCATGCTGGGCCTGCTGGATACGGATGTGACCATGACCAGGCGCCTGTCCATGGAGTTCGGCTATGTGACCATGACGGCTGAATATGACACGGCATTTTTTGATAAAGGTACGGTCATCCGGGCCCATGAGTTCCATTATTCCAAAGCGGGAAAACGGGGCGACGCTTTCCGGATCGAGAAGTATTCCGGAAAACACTGGAAGGGTATCTACGCCGTTGATCATATTCTGGCGGGATATCCCCATCTTTATTTTGCCAATTGTAAAAGCCTGGCTGAACGTTTCGTCAGTCTGGCAGGAAGGAAAAGGAGCGGGACATGAAGCTGGCAGTGATGATGAGCGCCGGCTTCCTCCTGGATCTGATTCTGGGAGATCCCCACAGGCTGATCCATCCGGTCCAGATGATCGGCTGGCTGATCGATTTCGGGAAAAAACTGGCCTGGAAGCTGATTTACGGCTGCTCCTATGATGAAGTCAGAGAAAAAGGTTCAGAGAGAAAAAAGAACAGAGAAATATTTGCCGGTTTCTGGCTGGCGGTTCTGGTGGTGGCGGCCACCTATGCCGTATCAGCGGGCCTTCTCTACCTGGCCGGGAGGATCCATCCCTGGGCCGGATATGCCCTGGAGACATGGATGATCTACCGGATCATGGCAACAAAGAGCCTGCGCAGGGAGTCCATGAAAGTTTACGACAGATTAAAAGCGGGCGACCTTGCGGGAGCCAGGAAGGAGATTTCCTATCTGGTCGGCAGGGACACACAGGAGCTGGATGAAAGCGAGATTGCCAGAGCTGACGTGGAGACGATCGCGGAGAATACGGCGGACGGTATTGTGGCGCCCCTGTTCTTCATCGCCATCGGAGGCGCTCCTCTGGGCTTTGCCTATAAGGCGGTCAACACCCTGGATTCCATGGTAGCCTACCGCAACGAGGAGCTGCTTTATCTGGGAAGATTTTCCGCCAGGCTGGATGATATATGTAATTTTATCCCGGCGAGACTGGCAGCATGTATGATGATGCTTGCCGCCGGAATTTTAAGACTGGATTTCAGGGGCGCAGTGCGTATTTTCCTGCGGGACCGCTATAACCACCTGAGCCCCAACAGTGCCCAGACAGAAGCAGTGGCGGCAGGAGCCCTGGGAATCCGGCTGGGAGGAACTCATACTTATTTCGGAAAACCGGTGGTCAAACCGGAGATCGGTGATGACCTGCGGCCGGTGGAATATGAAGATATAAGGAAGACAAATCAGCTTTTGTATGTATCGGCCTTTCTGACACTGGTCGTCTGCTGCCTTGTCAGGATCGCGGTCTTCAGCCTGCTCCGGTACATTTTCTGAAAAATAAAGATAGAATACGAACATTTATATGAATATGAACAGTAAACATGGTGGAAATATCTACCGAAAAGCAAAAGAACTGAATATACCGGAATCTCAGATTCTGGATTTTTCCGCAAATGTAAATCCTCTGGGACTGCCGGATTTTATCCGTCAGTCCCTGACGGCATCCATAGATGGTGTTATCAATTATCCAGACCCTGACTGCATGGAGCTGACTGAGGCGCTGGCGGATTTTCACGGAACTCCCCCGTCCTTTGTCCTCTGCGGAAACGGAGGGGCGGACCTTCTCTTCCGCCTGGCCTACGGACTCAGGCCGAAAAGGGTCCTGCTGGCTGTGCCGGCATTTGTAGAATATGAGGAAGCCATGCGGGCCGGCCGGGCTTCCATTGATTATTATCCCATGGGGGAGGATCTTTGCATCCACGAAGATCTTGAGGACAGGATCGGGGAAGGCACAGACCTTCTGGTTTTATGCAATCCCAATAATCCGACGGGTCTTCTCACGGAACGGGAACTGATCAGAAAGCTTTTAAGACGGGGAATGGAGACAGGAACCCGCGTCCTTGTGGACGAGTGTTTCCTGGACCTGTGTGATGACCCGGAAAGCTATTCCCTCATTCCCGAGCTTAAAGAGTTTCCCAATCTGCTGATTCTCAAATCCTTCACCAAGCTTTATGCGGTACCCGGTATCCGCCTTGGATATCTGCTGGGCAGTGATACAGATCTGCTTGCAGCTGTAAGAGATGCGGGACAGGCATGGTCGGTCAGCTGGCCGGCTCAGTGCGCGGGAATTGCCGCCCTGAAGGAAAGGGACTATCGGGACCGGGTCGTAAGGCTGATTTCCCGGGAGAGAGATTACATGATCGGGGAACTGGAAAAAATGCCCCTTAAAGTCTACAGGGGAACTGCCAATTACCTCTTTTTCCGGGCACCCGGGATGACGGATCTGGACCGCCGCCTGGAGGCTTACGGAATCATGATCCGGAACTGCAGTAATTATGTGAATCTCGGCAGGGACTACTGGAGAGTGGCAGTGAGATATCATGAAGAAAACAGAAGACTCCTTAAAGCCATGCGGGAGATCTTTCAGATAAATGACAAAGATGAGGAGGGTGTTTGATGGGTAAAGCGATTATGGTGCAGGGAACCATGTCCAATTCCGGCAAGAGTTTTGTGACAGCCGGACTTTGCAGGGTTTTCCGGCAGGACGGTTACAAGGTGGCGCCTTTTAAATCACAGAATATGGCCCTGAATTCCTTTATCACCAGAGAAGGGCTGGAGATCGGCAGAGCCCAGGCCATGCAGGCGGAGGCGGCTATGGTGGAGCCGACACACTGGATGAATCCCATCCTGCTGAAGCCTACCAGTGATATGGGATCCCAGGTGATCGTCAACGGAGAAGTTTATGCCAACCTGAGCGCGGTCGACTATTATAAAATGAAAGATCAGCTGGCTCCGGAGATCATGAAAGCCTTCAGCCACCTTTCTGATGAAAATGATATCGTGGTGATCGAAGGCGCAGGTTCGCCGGCTGAGATCAACCTCATGGAAAATGATATAGTAAATATGGGTATGGCAAAAATGGCGCAGGCGCCGGTCATCCTGGTGGCGGATATCGACCGTGGCGGTGTTTTCGCTTCTGCCTACGGGACCATTAAACTGCTGCCCCAGGAGGACCAGGACAGGTTCTGCGGTATTGTGATCAACAAGTTCAGGGGCGATGTGGAAATTCTCCGTCCGGGACTGGAAATGCTGGAGGATCTTACAGGCAAACCGGTCCTGGGGGTCGTTCCCATGGAGAAGATTGATATAGACGATGAGGACAGCCTCTCCGACAGGCTGAACCAGCGGACGGTCACAGAGGGAATCGATGTGGCTGTAATCCGTCTGCCTCACATTTCCAACTTTACCGATTTCAGTGTCTTCGAGCTGATCGACGGCGTATCCCTGCGTTATGTGACCCAGAAAAAGGAACTGGGATCACCGGACCTTATCCTGCTTCCGGGCACCAAAAATACCATGGGCGACATGGAATGGCTGATCGAGAGCGGCCTGGAGGGTGCCATCAGGCGGGCTTCCGCCACAACAAGGGTGATCGGTATCTGCGGCGGCTTCCAGCTGCTGGGCAAAGAGATGGAGGATCCGGAAGGCGTCGAGCATGGCGGAAGCATGCGCGGCCTGGGCCTGCTGGATCTTAAAACCACATTTGTAAGTCAGAAGACCAGAACCCGGATCGAGGGACAATTCCTGGAAGATCAGAACCTGTACGGCCTTGACAACAGAAAAGTGACGGGTTATGAAATCCATATGGGAACAACCGATAATCTGGGCGGCGCCATTCCCATGATCAGGCTTTCCGACGGGCGGACAGATGCCTACAGGAACGAGAGCGGCCGGATCTGGGGAAG
>CACZQE010000200.1 GCA_902783205.1 uncultured Lachnospiraceae bacterium
ACCACGGAGGGCTTTGCCTCCAGCAGTTCCTCCATGCGGCGGACTGATTCGGCCAGGGCCTCCACCGTCCTTACATCTGTCATATCTCCTATGTAGGGCGAAGGATAAAGAAGACCTCCCTTTCCTATGCAGAAGGTATTCTTCAGCTCACCGCCCACTGCCAGGACTTCCTTCCTGTAACTTCCCCGCAGCATGACCGGCAGGGGGGCATAACCCCTGGACCTGCGGATCATGTAGGGACCTTCCTCCGTGTAATCCATGACCGTGTCATCGGCCCGGATCCGGATCAGCCTGTCGTGGGACAGGATCACGTCACAGAGATGTGTAAGCTCCCTCACGGCATCCCGGTCATCCCTGCAGATGGGGGCTCCCGACCTGTTGGCACTGGTCATGACCAGACAGTCCGAAAGGGGCTCTTCTCCCGGATAATCAAAGAGAAGGCAGTGAAGGGGCGTATAAGGCAGCATAACCCCCAGCTTGGGATTATCCGGAGCTGTTTCTTCGCAGACAGAGCCGCCCTGCCTTCGTTCCAGAAGTATGATGGGCTTCTGGTGGCCGTCCAGTTCTTCCCGGGCTTCTGCAGGCACTATACATTCCCTCTCTGCAGTCTCCAGGTCCTTCATCATCACGGCAAAGGGCTTCATGGGTCTGTGCTTGCGTGTCCGCAGCAGGCTGACAGCCTCAGGATTTTTTGCGTCGCAGCAGAGATGAAATCCTCCGATTCCCTTGACTGCCGCGATCCCGCCTTCCCGGATCACCCGGCGCACATAATGAATAGCTTCGGCCCTGCGCTCCTCCCGGCCGATCAGATAGACCTCCGGCCCGCACTCGTTACAGCATACAGGCTGGGCATCATAACGCCTGGAATCAGGAGAAGTGTACTCATCATGACAACTTTTACACATGGGAAAGCCGGCCATGCTGGTCCTTACCCTGTCGTAGGGCATGGCATCCAGAATGGTCAGACGGGGCCCGCAGCAGGTGCAGTTGATGAAGGGGTGCAGATAACGCCGGTCCTCCGGGTCGTACAGTTCCTTCTTACACTTTTCACATATGGCTATATCGGGGGAAACAAAAATGTCACCCCTCTTTTTTTCACTTTCTATAATCTCAAATCCCGGTCCGGTCTCAAGTCCCTCTGCTTCCTCCACATCCATGCGGAGGATGACAGCCCGCTCCGGCGGTTCCTCCCTGATAGCAAGAGTGAAGGCATCCACATCCTCCTCCCGGCCGGCCGCCAGGATTTCCACATAGGGTCCTGTATTGCTCACGGTCCCCCGGATACGGTACTTTGCCGCATGACGGCTGACCGTAGGACGGAACCCGACTCCCTGCACAATTCCGAACACGCGGATGATGATCGTCTTTTCCATGTCCATCCTCATTTATATATCAGATATACTTTCCCGAAACGGCAAAATGCGGACTGTCGATCCAGATGCCTTTATAGTCCGGCACCGCACGCCGCATCAGGGGATCCGCCATGATCAGGTCATAGTCTCCGGACCTGACCAGACTGATCCAGTCATCCTCTTCCCGGATCCTTATATCACCCTGCCGGGCCAGTTCCCTGTCCGTCATAAACCAGGAAGCCGTATCTATGGTGCAGTCAGTCACCTTTTCAAGCCTTTCCCGGGCCGCCCCTGCCAGCACCTGCTGGTGGAGGATCAGAATCCGGCCGCCACTAAGACTTTCCGCTGCCGAAGCCGCCTGGTCAAAACCCGGGATCAGTTCAGGCAGGCAGTCCGCCCGCCATGGGATCTTATATTTCTTCTCCAGATAACGGGCCGCAGCAAGGCCGCAGGGAGAAACAACAAGGATTTCTTCCATGTCAGCTGCCATGCGGAAGCTGTCTGTTCCCTTTCCCGCACCGAATATCACAGACTTCCCGTCTGTATGGGCCCGGTACAGGTCCGCTGCTTTCTCCATGGAAAAATCAGGTCCGAAAGCAAGAGGGGTCATTCCCAGAATACCTGTCTGTTTCCTTCCTCCCGCCGGCTGATCCTTCTCTTTTCCTGCAAACTTTTTCATCAGGGCAAGCCAGGCTTTGGAAGCGCCCTCATCATAAAGAGCCATGCCATTGGTGTCCACCGTCACGGCCGGCAGGCCGGACGACTTCTCGATCATCCTTGCCAGGGCACGGTAGTCTGTACCGATGACCGCGGGAACCGGTGTCCCGATCACGGCTACGAAGGAAGCCTCTATATCCCGGCAGGCTTTTTCCACCTTACCCACCAGGAGATCATCCCTGCCCAGAATGGCATCCATGTCCCTCAGGCCGGCACTGAATATGGCGCTGCGGCTGCCAAACCATCTGGGTTCGTCAAAGCCGCATATGTTGCCGGCACACCCGCCGGCATCCAGTATGATCACCATACCGCCCATCTCGCAGAAAACCGCCGCCGCGCCTGACTGGTCAGGAGCAAAAGGAGCGATATAAAGTCTCAATCCTTTCATAAGAGCCCTCCTTCCCCTTTTTCCGCGTCCGCAAGCGCCTTGTCACAGGCCTCGAAAAAACGGCGTACGCCGGCATAGCCGAAAGGCTGTATGTCATCACTCCAGGGCAGGCAGACGCTGCCCGGATGATAGTAGACCGCATCCTTGCCGATCACTATATCCGCCGTCCTGCTGCCGATATCATAGTAGAGCATGGTGGGCTCCAGATTAGAGTAGATCCGGGTTTCAGGGCTGGCCGCGGCGATCCTTTTAATGTAAACCGCATCGCCCGGCATGGGATCCTTGAAAATCTCCGCAATCCCGAAACCATAGTCCAGAAGGGCGGCCGCCAGCTCAAAAGCGTTGGCATTGCATCCCTCGCCGATGGAAAATGTCAGTCCCGGATGTCTGCCGGCAAAGTCTTCGATGGCCTCTTTTGTCTCCAGATAATATGATTCATCGTCTATGGTCAGACCCAGGGCAGCCGCAAAAAGGCTGTACTGCTTCCTGATCCTGTCTATATGATAAAGTCTGGCCAGTTCTATATAAGGGATGCCCAGCCGCTTTGACAGGTCCGCGGCCGCCATCCTTGCCTCCGGATCCAGGACCAGATTGAAATTGGCCTCCGCCATGGAAAGATACTCCCCGTAGCTTTTACAGCGGGATATCTCCCGGATGGTCCTGATTCCCATGGACTTCAGGATGGGATAGAGTTCACAGTCGTCGATCAGGGGGGCAAAATGTCCCAGCAGATTGACGGATGTGCTTTTCTTCTTCATGGGGGCCAGCAGGGAATAGATCGACTGTCGCACATGGACCATAGGAGGCTTCCTTCCCTCTCTGGTCAGGGCGTACATATAGCAGGGAAGAACGGGAAGTCCCGCCTTTTCCTCGGCTTTTCTGCACATCCGCTCCATGTCGGTTCCCAGCAGGGCGTCCACACATGTAATACAGATCATCACCACGGACGGCCTGGTTTCGAGACAGTCGCAGACCTCGCAGACTGCCTGTGGAATCTTTTTCAAATGTCTTCCTGTAACAATGTCCGTCTCATCCATCATCAGATAGAAGAAACGGTCTTTATAGCCTCCCAGCTCACTTAGGATCGTGGTATTCCTGCCGCAGCAGCCCGGCGCCACCAGGAGCATGACCGAGCCCGGTATTGCCAGGCCGGCCCGCTTGACCCCGAAGCCCTGGGCTCCGGGCGAATTAAAGGCCAGGGTGGCGGGAGAACTGTAGATCAGGTGTCTTCTGGATACCAGGGGATCCGGAAGGCCCCGGTCAATCTGCTGCGCCAGCTCATCAGCACTGACAGAAAAAGGTTTATTTGTCATGGTACTTTATCCTCCCTGCGGTCACCAGTCCCTGTCCGCCGCTTCTTTTTCTTCTTCATCACTTAAAAGTCTTGCTGCCAGATCCAGAAAGGCCCGGCTCACCGGCGAATCCGGTTCTCCTTCCACCACAGTCATTC
>CACZQE010000201.1 GCA_902783205.1 uncultured Lachnospiraceae bacterium
GCGGTTTTCGGAGCATACTTCAAGCTTCAGAGTTTTATCATGATGCCGGTCTTCGGTCTTAATAATGCCATGGTTCCCATTCTTGCCTACAATTACGGGGCAAAAAAAGGGGACCGTATCAAAGATACGATCCGCCTCAGTATTATAACTGCTACTCTGATCATGCTGGCCGGCCTTGCTGTCCTGCACATATTCCCGGACCGGCTGCTGGGATTTTTCAATGCGTCGGAACAGATGCTGGCCATCGGTGTACCGGCCCTGAAAACAATCAGTTTAAGTTTCATTTTTGCAGGATACTGTATCGTAACCTCCTCTGTCTTCCAGGCTTTTGGGGAAGGTCTCTTAAGCATGATCGTCTCCCTTTTAAGACAGCTGGTGGTTCTGCTGCCATCTGCCTGGCTCCTGGCTCAGACCGGAAATGTCAACAATGTATGGTGGTCCTACCCCATCGCCGAGCTTATGTCTGTCATCCTGTGTACAGCCTTCCTGATCCGCCTGTACAGGAAAGTGATCAGCCGGCTTTAGGACTCCTTTTCTCCCAGCCTGCGGTCAAAATGGATACCGCCCCAGTAGAGACGGTCATGCATGATTGTCTCAGGCATGAGTTCCACACCGTCCAGAGCCCACTTTTTGTACTCCTCGAAGCCGACCCGGTCAATGATGTAGCCAATATGCTCCTTGCCGCCCGGCGCGTTCGGTGAAATGTACTCTTTTACAAACCGGTAGGTATTCAGAATAATCTTTACAATCGTATCCTCGTCGGTCCAGAGCAGGAAGTCCTGGCCCAGGCGGGGATTTTTCTTTCCTGTCCGGCCCATGAGTGTCAGCTTGTAATACTTTTTCTTACTCCGGGTCAGAGCTCTGGTGGGACACTTGGTCACACAGACGCCGCAGCCCACGCATTTCTCATGGTCACGGATGATTTTGAAATTCTCCATCCTGAGAGCATCCACCGACAGCTGTTTACATCCCTTGATGCAGGCCTTGCAGCTGACGCAGCGGGAAGCCTCATACTGTGGCATGGTCATGCCGATGATTCCGAAGTCATGAAGACGGACCTTGGCACAGTCATTGGAGCAACCTGTAAGTGCCACTTTAAAATGCAGATCATTGGGGAAAATTTCCTTCTCGATCCTCTTTGCGAAAGCGGATGTATTATAGTTGGCAAAAGGACAGACATTGTTGCCGATGCATGCACATACATTTCTTGTGCCGGAAGCGGGATAGCCTGTGTCCGGGTCTTCCTGGTTGATATCGAGCAGATCGATAATGGGCTGGAGCATCTTGTTGATCTCGTCCATGTCTTCCAGGCGGATTCCTTCGATCTCAAAGCCCTGGCGGGTGGTCAGATGCACCGTTCCGTTTCCGTATTTCTCTGCGATTTCCTGGACCATTCCCAGGATCTCAGCCTTCAGGTAGCCGCCGGGAACGCGGATCCTGGAAGCACCGATCCCCCGTTCCTTGCTGATACGAAAAGCATTTTTCTTGGCTTTCTTTGTATTAATATCCAGACTCATCTCCACACCTCCCTAATCGAACAGATCCTTGCCGACGGTGTAGTTAAATACAGGACCGTCGAGGCAGACATAAGTGGAATCCATTTTGCAGTGACCGCATTTGCCGATACCGCAGCACATCTTTCTCTCGTGGGAGATCCAGATATTCTCCTCGGGCACATTCCTCTTCAGGATCTCAGCGATGACAAAGCGGATCATGATGGGCGGTCCGACAGTGATAAATGCCGTATTGTTCACATCCATGATCGGGAGATCGGGGATATATTTGGTAACCATACCCACAGGACCATCATAGTCTTCCGGTGCACTGTCCACAGTACGGATCACCTGCATGTTCTTTTCCCAGCGCTCAAAATCAGCCTTGAAAAGCACATCTTTAGGCGACTTGAAACCTGCGATCAGAGAAGTGCTCACTGCGTCTTCCGGATGATCGCTGAAATGATTTACAATGCCCCGGACAGGAGACAGGCCCGTTCCGCCGGCGATGATGATGACTTCCTTACCCTTGAACTTCTCAACATCGAAGCCATTGCCATAGGGCCCCCGCATCAGGAGGGTGCTGCCCACATAGGATTCAAAGATCTCGTTGGTGACAACGCCTACCTTACGAATGGTCAGGTCCACCAGGTCTTCTGTAATTCCGCTGACGGAAATGGGTGCCTCACCGAACCTGGGAATTGATACCTCAAAGAACTGTCCCGGCTTTACGTCACCCTTAAACTCCATGCGGAATGTGTACTCGATATCTGTATGCTTAATGATTTCCCGTACTTTGGACGGAAATGGGATATAGGGATTATTCACTGATGCTGCCCCCTTTCTCCTCATTCTCTTTTGCGGCAAGCTTGTTGACTACTGCGCTGTAGGAAATGTACTCGGGACAGATCTTGTCGCAGCGGCCGCAGCCCACACACATGGGATAGCC
>CACZQE010000202.1 GCA_902783205.1 uncultured Lachnospiraceae bacterium
ACAAGGAAAGGCAGAAACCTGGTGATCATGGTAGCGATGACACACACAGCTATGGTAATGATCTGCTGGCTTAAGGTCATAGGACTCATTCTCCGCTTCCTCCTTCCTCAGACAGATATACCTTCCCGATCGGCTTTCTAAAAAGTGTCAGAATGACAAGAATCATCAACATGGCAGGAACCATGAAAGAATCCGGACCGAAAATCAACAGACAGGTCAGTGCGCAGGCAAGTCCGATCAGGCCGGTGTACTTTTTCTTTTCCTTCATCCACTGCTCCATAAAAATCACCACAAACATGGCGGTCATAACAAAATCCAGTCCCTTTGTATTAAATTTCAGAAGAGAACCGACCAGACCGCCTGCCACAGCGCCGGAAACCCAGTAGGAGTGATTGAGCAGAGTCACGAAAAACATGAACCATCCCCGGTCCACATCCTCCGGAATTTCAGCAGTATAGTTGATGGAAAAAGACTCGTCGCACATGCCGAAGATCAGGTAAGGCTTTTTCCATCCTGTTCCCCTGTAAATATCCAGCATGGTAATCCCGTAAAAAAGATGCCTTGCCTGGACAAGCAGGGCGATGGTAAAAGCCTGGACGGGAGCAAATGCCGACATCAGCATAGTCACCACAAGAAACTCCAGGGATCCCCCGAAAATCAGCAGGCTCATAAACATGGGATACAGGAAAGAAAATCCGTTCACATTCATGAGCACACCGTAAGCCAGGGCCAGAAACCAGAACCCCGCAAAAATAGGGATCGTATATGGAAATGCAGCCTTGAAAGCCTTTCTCCTCATAAAAACCTCCGGGAATAATCTCTAGAATCCCAGGTTCTCACCCACCAGGATCACATGAATCCTGTCCTCATACCTGCTCTGGCGGATGGTCAGGAACTGGGAACAGATGGACTGTGAACCAAGACAATCGCCGCAGAAGCCTGTAGCCGCGCAGGGTGTCTTCAGATTGAGCCGCATGCAGTTGGGCGGGCAGGCCTGGGTCCTGATCCTCTTATAGGCAGCATGGAGATCGCTGGTGATCTTGTTCATTCCGGCAACGATGATAACTTTGTCCGGTCCGAAGCAGAGAGCGCCGACCCGGTTGCCGTTGCCGTCGATGTTGACCAGCTCACCCTCTTTGGTGATAGCATTGGAACTCATGAGGAAGTAATCCGCCATCATGGTCTTTGCGTGGATTTCCCTTG
This sequence comes from uncultured Lachnospiraceae bacterium, assembly GCA_902783205.1. The sequence continues at coordinate 1,204 of CACZQE010000202.1, forward strand.
CCTCCAGGGGCGTCTTTGCCGCTTTCCGGTCGATAAATGTATACTCATCCGGATGTGTCTTCACATAATCCAGCAGGCCGATCTCTGTAAGGGTGGCAGAGCCGCCTGCAGCGACAGAAGAGCCTTTCTCCATCAGGGAGAGGGCAGTTTTCAGAGCTTCTTCCTTATCAGCGGCATAGTAGCCGTTGATTCCCCTTTTTTTCATGTTTTTAATTACAGTCTGCGCCTGCAGTTGGTAAGCATTTTTTACAGCTGACATTGAAATATCCCTCCTCCAAAAAACGTATTTGATTTATTTTACCATCGGCAGAAGGCAGGGTCAAATTGCTTCTTGCAAGAGCGAAAAGGTCTTATTATAATGGGGAGAGTAAAACGGAGGAAATGCATTTTGAAAAAGCTGATTATCGCTGAGAAGCCATCCGTAGCGAAAAACATTGCCGATGCAACAGGCAGCGGCCGCAGAAACGGCTTCTTTGAAGGAGAAAACTACATCATCACATGGGCTTTCGGCCATATGCTCCAGCTCTTCGACGCCAGGGATTACGACCCGGCCATGAAGACCTGGAAGATGGAGAACTTTCCCTTTATCCCCGAGGAGTTTCACTATAAGCTGAAATCCGACGACAGGAAAAAGGACAAGGCCGACGCCGGTGTAGTCAAACAGATGAATACTATAAAGAAACTGATGGAAAGGGAGGACGTGGCCGGAATCATCTCTGCCACCGATGACGACCGGGAAGGTCAGATCATAGCCGATGAAATCTTTCTCTATCTGAATCCGGGAAAGCCGGTGGAGCGAATCCTTTTAAATGAGTGGACCAGCGAGGAGGTAAACAGGGGTCTTAATGAAACTGTACCCAATTCTTCCATGCAGTCCCTGCAGGATGCCGGTTTCGGAAGACAGATCGCCGACTGGCTGATCGGGATCAACCTGACCTCGGTGGCCACCTTAAAATGCAGGAACGGGAAGAAGAGCAACCTGCTCAATATAGGCCGGGTCCTCATGCCTACCCTTAAGATTATCTATGACCGGGACAAGGAAATCGAAGATTTTAAGGTGACAAAGTATTACCGCTTAAAAGGAATCTTCGGGACGGAAAAAGGAGAGAACTTCGAGGGACTCTACCAGATAGAAGGCAATGAGAAGTTTGATCATCCGGAAGAACTGGAAAAGCTTCGGGAACTGATTGAGGGGAAAAAGGCCAGAGTTACATCCAAGACAGTCAAGGAGAAGAAAGAGTATCCGCCTTTCCTCTTTAACCTGTCCGGCCTCCAGGGCCACATCACAGGCAAGTACAAAGGATGGACTTCAGACCGGGTCCTGAAAACGGCCCAGGCTCTTTATGAGAAGAAACTGATCACCTATCCCAGAACGGCCAGCTCCGTCCTGGATGAGAGTCTTAAGGAGAAGGCTGCCAGAGTCCTGGAGATCCACAAGAAGTTCTGCCCCCATGAGGATATGATCCGCTTCCATACATCCAAAAGGGTATTTGAC